>CAIVDX010000366.1 GCA_903904805.1 uncultured Rhodospirillales bacterium | reverse complement strand
GATCGCCGCCAACCAGTTCGACCAGATCTATCACGAGCATTTTTCGTATTTCGGAGCGCTGACCGCCGAAAGGATTTTCGCCGCTCACGGGATGCGCATATTCGACATCGAGGAACTCTGGACGCACGGGGGTTCACTGCGGATTTTTGCGTGCCACGCCAGGGACCAAACCCACCCGACCCTGCCTTCGGTTGCGGCGTTGCTGCAGCAAGAGCGGGATGCCGGTCTCGACCGCCTTGAAACCTACGCTGCATTTGCCGATCAGGTGCGGGCCACCAAGCGCAAGCTGTTGCAATTCCTGATCGAGGTGAAAGGCAGCGGCAAGACGGTGGTAGGCTACGGCGCGCCGGGCAAAGGAAACACGCTATTGAATTACTGCGGCATTCGCGGCGATTTTCTAGACTACACCGTGGACCGGAATCCGCACAAGCACGGCAAGTACCTGCCCGGTACGCATATACCCATTTTTCCGCCTGAAAAAATTGCCCAGACTAGGCCGGATTATATCCTTATTCTGCCTTGGAATCTGAAACAAGAGATCGCCGATCAGCTTTCTTATACGCGCGAATGGGGCGCTAAGTTCGTGGTGCCGATTCCCGAAGTGACAATCATGTAGGAGGACGGCCGCTTGCTTTCTCTCGCGCTTTCACCACAACGCAGCGGGCCACTGAAGCTTCTGTGCCTCGGTGCGCATTCCGATGATATCGAGATCGGCTGCGGCGGCACGATTCTGCGCCTTGTTTCCGAAGTCCCGGACCTGAGTGTCCGCTGGATCGTGTTCAGCAGCGGCGGCATCCGCGAAACCGAGGCTCGTGAAAGTGCAGCGGCGTTTCTGGCGGGCGCGGGCGAACAGCGGGTCGATGTGTTGGGGTTCCAGGATGGTTATTTCCCCTTTCACGGCGCCGCCATCAAGGATTCGTTCGAGACACTCAAGCGGGAATTTGATCCGTCCCTGGTGCTGACCCATTATCGCGATGACGCACATCAGGACCATCGCCTGCTGGCGCAATTGACCTACAACACCTTCCGCGATCACCTCGTGCTGGAATACGAGATTCCGAAGTTTGATGGCGATTTGGGCAATCCCGGATTTTTTGTGCCCTTGCGTCAGACGCAGGTCCACCGGAAAATCGAACTGCTTGACCGCTACTTCGCAAGCCAGCGCTCCCGGCGATGGTTTACAGGTGAAACGTTTCTGGCAATGGCACGGTTGCGCGGCATTGGTTGCAATGCCTCCGAAGGTGTGGCCGAAGCCTTCTATTCCCGAAAGCTCGTGTTCTGACGCGGAGGTCTGATCCTGTGTCGCACCAAGGCGGGCCACTGACGTACCGTCTCACATGACATCGGCAATCGTCACACTTGGCACTGGCGCAGGAAAGTCGAACGGCGCCGACGCCATGATGGCGCTTATCGAAGAACTGTTCCCGATTTGCCGCAGCATTACCGGCGATGGCCTGAGGCTGACCCTTGAGGTTCTTCGGCGCTACGTTCCGCTCGAGGTTTACGAGGTGGCTTCCGGTACTCAGGTGCTCGACTGGACAATTCCGCGCGAGTGGAACATACGCGAAGCCTATATTGCCCACGCAGATGGAACGCGGGTAGTGGATTTCGCGGCTAATAATCTTCATATCATGCAGTACAGTCGGCCGATTGACGCAGTTATGACGCTCTCGGAGTTGCGTCCTTATTTGTACACCATGCCAGGGCAGCCAGACTGGGTTCCATATCGGACGTCTTACTACAAGGAAGATTGGGGATTTTGTCTCTCGGAACGCACGCTGTCTCGCCTGCCCGACGGGAATTACCGGGTGGTTATCGACGCCGATCTGTCACCCGGCCACCTTAGTTACGGTGAACTGCTGCTCTCTGGCGCAAGCGACCAGACAGTGCTGTTCTCATGCCATGTCTGCCATCCGTCGCTGGCCAACGACAATCTGTCCGGGATAGCTGCCGCCGTGATGCTGGCAAGCCATCTGCAAACGCTGCAGCTACGATACAGCTATCGATTTCTGTTTATCCCTGGCACAATCGGCTCGCTGACTTGGCTTGCCCGCAACGAGAGGGCCGTGGCGAAGATCTCGCATGGCCTCGTCCTGTCCTGCCTCGGCGATGCGGGTGGTGTCACCTACAAGCAAAGCCGCGGCGGCAACGCTGCCATAGACCGCATCGTCGCCCATGTCCTGCATCATGATGTACCCCCATACCGCATCACGCCGTTCATTCCCTATGGTTATGACGAGCGGCAGTATTGTTCCCCCGGCTTCGATCTGCCGGTTGGCTGCCTGATGCGCACGCCCAATGGTGAGTACCCGGAGTACCACAGTTCAGCCGACAATCTGTCGCTGCTGCGGCCCGATAGCCTCGCCCACTCGCTGGACGTGCTGCGGCGCATCGTGTCCGTCATCGAAGGTGAGGCCATCTACCGCAGCCGCAATCTGAAAGGTGAGCCTCAGCTTGGACGGCGGGGTCTATATGCCCCCAGTGGCGGGCACCGCACCCTGCCCTATGATCAAATGGCGCTGCTGTGGTTACTGAACCTCGCCGACGGCCGACATTCGTTGCTGGATGTGGCCGAGCGCGCGGGAGTACCTTTCGCTGCAATCCGCGCGGCGGCGGATGCCCTGATAGGTGCAGACTTGTTGGATGAGGTTACGCCATAGACGACCGCGTCCTGCGTGGAGCGCCAATTGCCTCGGTCAGCCCTTTAGCAATGCTTCCAAAATCCGGCCGGTTGCCATGCCGTCGCCATAGGGATTGTGCGCGATACTCATCTGCTCATAGGCCGCAGGGTCGTCCAGCAGGCGGCTCGCTTCGGCAACCAGCAGGGCTGTATCGGTGCCCACAAGTTTCACGGTACCTGCGGCCACGGCCTCGGGGCGTTCGGTGGTGTCACGCGTCACCAGCACAGGCTTGCCAAGGGATGGGGCTTCCTCCTGCACGCCGCCTGAGTCGGTGATGATCAGATCCACCCGGCGCATCAGGTGAACGAAGGGCAGGTAGTCCAGCGGCGGGATCAGATGGATCGAAGAGTGCGCCCCCAGCACCTTCTCGGCGACCTGACGTACGTTCGGATTGAGATGTACCGGATAGATAATCTGCACGTCGCCACGCCCGGCCAGTTGCAACAGCCCCTGTGCAACACGGTCCAATCCGCCGTCAAAATTTTCGCGCCGGTGGCCTGTCACCAGAATCTTGCGCCTGCCCAGGTCCAGCCGCGGCAAGCTTGCCTCAATGGCCGCGACCTGAGCAGGGTCGGCGTCCAGAATGGCGATAGCCTCGAGCAGCGCGTCAATTACGGTATTGCCCGTCACCACGATCTGGGACGGCTCAACACCTTCCCGGACCAGATTTCGCCGCGCGGCCTCCGTTGGGGGGAAATGCAGATTGGCAATGCGGGTCGTCAGCCGACGGTTCATCTCCTCCGGCCACGGCGAGTAGACGTCGTCGGTCCGCAGCCCCGCTTCCACATGTGCGACCGGCACACGGGCGTAAAACGCAGCCAAGGCAGCTGCGAGGGTCGTCGTCGTGTCGCCCTGCACCAGCACGCGGTCAGGTTTAAGCTCGGCATACACTGCAGCCATACGTTCAAGCACGGCAGTGGTAACCCAGGTCAGCCCCTGACCTTCGCGCATCACATCCAGGTCGCAATCGGGCCGAATGGCGAAAACGCCAAGCACCCGGTCCAGCATCTGTCTGTGCTGGGCCGTAACGCAAACAAGCGAGGTCACATGCGGGTCCGCTGCCAGCCGCCGGATGACGGGAGCCATCTTGATGGCCTCTGGGCGCGTGCCGAACACCGTCAATATTCGCATGTTTCAGTGTCTCGTCCGAGGCCGGTTGCATCCGCCCCTCACGTCTGAAGGCCCGGGCGGCCGCAAAGTTCGACATTCGAGCCATGTTTGAACCGATTATGGGTGGTCCGTCCAGTGATAAATCGAAATTTCAACCGCCAGAAGGTAAAATTTCTGTTTTCCAACTCGTTGCATACCCCAACGGCCGTGTGATAAAAACTGAAGCGGGATGGGGCTTGCTTGACCTGCCGGGCCAAAGATATGGGCGCGGCGGCAATGGTGGTCCGCATCCCGGAGGGTTCGCGGGTGAGCGAACCCGGGACCCAAGATTGAAATCCTTTCTAGGTGCTAGGAAGGGTAAGTGCGGAAGCGTGGCTGCATCTGGACCCACGTTTCCATCAGGTCGGCCGCAGGTTCCGCAATCTTCCGAAATGAAGCCTCATTTATGAGTCCATCGCGACGCTACCTGTTGGTGTCACCCTGCCGGGACGAAGCCAGCTACCTCCGCCGCACCCTGGACAGCGTCGCCGCCCAGTCGGTGCAACCGGCGGCCTGGGTCGTCGTCGATGATGGATCGACTGATGAAACGCCGACGATTCTTCAGGACTATGCTGGACGGCTGCCCTATCTGCATGTGGTGCGGCGCACTGATCGCGGCAGACGCCAAGTGGGTCCGGGCGTCATTGAAGCCTTCTACGCGGGTCTGGAGACGGTTCGCATGGAAGATTTCGACTACCTCTGCAAGCTGGACATGGATCTGGACCTGCCGCCACGTTATTTTGAGTTGTTGATGCAACGTATGGAAAATGATCCGCGCATCGGCACCACGTCCGGCAAGCCGTGGTTCGTCGTCCCGCAGGGGGGCACGCTGAAGCCGGAAATCTGCGGCGACGAAATGTCGGTCGGCATGACCAAATTCTATCGCGTCGCCTGCTTTCAGGAGATTGGCGGCTTCGTGCGGCAAGTGATGTGGGATGGCATCGACTGCCACCGCGCGCGCATGCTGGGTTGGATTGCCGAGAGCGTCGACCGCGAGGCATTACGTTTCGTGCATTTGCGGCCGCAGGGTGCCAGCCAGAAGGGCATCTGGACCGGACGGTTGAGAGCGGGATTCGGGCAGTACTTTATGGGGACCTCGCTGCTGTACTACCTCGCGGTCGCAGTGTACCACCTGCCTGCCTATCCGGTGCTGATTGGCAGCACGGCCATGCTGTGGGGGTATCTCAGAAGCTGGCTGAAGGGTATGCCCCGCTACGAAGATCGGGAATTCCGCCAGTTCTTGCAACGTTACCAGCACGCCTGCCTGCGAATGGGAAAGCGGGCTGCAACAGCGCGGGTCAACGCAGAGCGGGCCGGTCTCTGGTACGCCAGCCACCCTGCGCTCAAGCCTGAGTGAGGCACTGATATGCAACGTACGGGAAAGTCAGAGCTTCTTGGAGTCTCCTTCGACGCCATCACCATGCAAGCGGCGGTCGAGCGCTGCCTCGAATTCTGCCACGCGCCCCGCGCCGCCCACACGGTCATCACGGCCAACGCTTTTCATCTGTGCATGATGCGGCGTGACCGGGATCTGGCTGCGTCATGCCGGGCTGCGCAACTCACCGTCGCCGATGGCATGTCGGTGGTCTGGGCGCTACGCGCGTCTGGCCAGGCTGCGCCGGAGCGTGTGGCCGGTGTCGACCTGATGGCGAACCTACTTGCGGCGGCCGGACAGCAGCGGCTGCGCGTATATTTTCTAGGAGCTCGGCGCGAAGTGGTCACCACGCTTGCTGAGGTCTGCTGCACCCGCTACCCCGGTATCGAAATTGCCGGATTCCGCGATGGCTATTTCCGCTCAGACGACCATCTCGGCATAGTAGAAGACATCCGCGCCAGCCAGGCCCACATGCTGTTCATCGGCATGCCGTCTCCGTTCAAGGAGGTCTGGTGCGAGCGCCATCGTGGGCGCCTCGATGTGCCCGTCATGATCGGGGTTGGTGGGAGTTTTGACGTGTTGGCCGGGTTCATCAAGCGCGCGCCACGGTGGACTCAGGCGGCAGGGCTGGAGTGGCTGTGGCGGCTGTTGATGGAGCCGCGCAAGCTATGGATGCGCTACTTGACCACGAACACCGAATTCATTTGGCTCGCCGGGCGTGAAATTGTCGCCCGCCAACTTGGCCGTCTGCCTGCCACCTAGTTGGGCAGTTCACCGCGTCCCAAAGATATTTCAGGGATCTCACCGATGTGCGGCATCGCCGGGCTTATCGGGCGTCTGGATGGTGTCAACTTCGCCGCACTGAAGCGGATGAGCGAGGCGATGCTCCATCGTGGTCCAGACGCTGGCGGCACATGGGCGTCTGAGCCTGATTCCCGCGGCTGGGGCGCGCTACTGGCCCATCGCCGTCTGGCGATTCTCGACCTCTCGCCCGCGGGCGCCCAGCCCATGGTCGATCTGGCAACCGGCCACGCTATTGTCTATAATGGTGAGACTTACAACTTCGTCGAACTGCGACAGCGACTGCTGGATGAGGGACAGGTGGTGAACTCCACCGGTGACACGGCCGTCATGCTCCGCGCGCTTGGGCTGCATGGCGCGGATGCCGTTAGTTGGTTTCGCGGCATGTTCGCCTTCGCCTGCTGGGATCCGCAGAACCGCCGTTTGCTGTTGGCCCGCGATTCACTCGGAATCAAGCCTCTCTATCTGGCGCGCTCACCCGACCCGGATGCAGGCTGGTCCATAGCGTTCGCCTCGGAGCTTCGCGCCCTGCTCGCAAGCGGGTTGCTGGGCACGGCGTACCTTGACCCGCAAGCCGTGGCAAGTTGTGCATGGAACGGCTTCGTCGTCGGCCCGGGCACTGTCGTCCGCGGCGTTGAACTGCTGGAGCCGGGGCATTTGCTGGAATTCGACGGGGCCGGCCAGGAACGACAGCAGCGAGCGTTCTGGCACATTCCGCCTCGGGCTCCCGATCCGGCGATGGACGAGGCACATCTGGCCGCCATTCTGCAGGAGGGCGTGCGGGAGCATCTGGCTAGTGACGTGCCACTGGCGGTCCTGCTCTCCAGCGGCGTAGACTCCTCGGTGGTCGCCAATCTGGCCCAGCGTGCTGCCCAGACCCCCATCCATACATTTACGCTGGCCTTCGAGGAACAGGACCTCAACGAGGGGCCGAACGCGCGGCAAATCGCCGGCAACATCGGAACGCAGCACCACGAGGTCACGCTTACGGAGGACCACTTCGTCGCCAATCTGGAAGCAGCGCTGGACGGTCTCGACCAACCGACCTTCGACGGGCTGAACGCCTACTACATCTCGCGCGCCATCCGCGAAGCCGGTTTTACCGTGGCCTTGTCAGGCACAGGTGGTGATGAATTGTTCGGTGGTTACACCTCGTATCGCGACCTGCCGGTGCTGCACGATTGGTCACGGCGGACCGCACTTATACCACGCAGTCTTCAGTCTGCCGTGGCAAGCTTGGCAACCTGGCCGCTGCGCCGCTCCGGCGGTGCAATCCCGCCACAGACACGCTGGGCCAAACTGCCGGACATGGTCCGCCACGGTGACGATCTGCTGACCCTCTACCAGTTGGCATACACGCTGTTCCTTCCGGGGTTTCAGCGCGACTTGCTGGCACGTGACTTCGTCGCCCCGCTGGCCGACGGCCTGCCAGTCGCGATGCGGCGGCGCCTCGAAGCCGAAACCCGGGAGCGCACCCCTCTCTCGGCGATTAGCGTAATGGAGCAGCGTCTGTTCCTCGGCGAGCGGTTGTTACGCGACAACGATGTAGCGAGCATGGCCTCTTCGCTGGAACAACGGATGCCGTTCGTGGATCAGCACCTGTTCGAGAGCGTGGACCGTCTGCCGGACAACCTCCGGTATCAGCCGCTCGGCCGCAAGGCAGTGCTGCGGCGAATCGGGCTGCGCGGCCTACCCCCTACGCTATTCGAGCGGCCCAAGAGCGGATTCGTGCTGCCGTTTGATCGCTGGATCCGACGCGGATTGAAGAATGCGATGGATCAGGTTTTGCGCGACCCGCAGATGATTGCGCCGGTTGGATTGGACCCTGGGGTTGTCGGGCGGCTCTGGCAAGCTTTTCTCGACGGGGCGCCCGGCATGTACTGGTCGCGCGTTTGGTCAGTGTATGTTCTGATCCGATGGTGCCATCGCAATCATGTCTTTCGCTGAAAGTGATAGTATTGTCTGCTGGACCGATGCACTTGGCGCGTTGGCTTACGCTGACACTGGGGCTTATTGCATCGCCGGAAATCCTTCACAGGGCAGCTTGAGCAGTGCGCACACGATTTCCAATTCTCCCGATCCTGGCCTGCGGGTTCGCACTGACCGTCTTCCCTATCCTCACCTATGTGAGTGCAACCGGACTCACGGCACAGCCGGATTCACGCATCGAACCCCGCATTTTTTGGCCGCTCATGACGGTCGCCGCACTTTTCCTCATAGTCCGTTCCCGGTCTCGTGATGGCAGACTCGTGTGGCCGCCGAACATTGTCTGTCTGTTTGCCTATCTTGGTTTTGCCGGACTGAGCGTCCTGTGGGCATTCAACCCGCAAAGCTCTATGGTCAGGTTTACTCAACAAGTCATGGTCATCATTTGCATCATCCCGCCCATTCTGACGTCAGCGCGGACCGCCGATACGATGCACGGGCTGTTTTTGTGTTTCGCGGTCGCGGTGGTCTTGAATTTTCCGTTCATCGCCGTCGGTTCAGTGAGCTTGGCTCAGTACGGTTCCGAACTTGTAAATATTGGGTTTGAGGGGTATTTTCATGGCAAGAACTACCTTGGTGAATGCGCAGCGGTCGCATTCATGCTGGCGACGCACGAATTGCGCTTTCATGGCATGCGGCGCGTTTTAGCAAGCGGCTTTTTGGTTTTGTCTATTGTTCTTGTTTTTCTCGCTAATTCCAAGACGGCGCTCGGGCTAGCGATTCTCGTTCCTATTCTCGCATGGTGTGTATTGGCAGCGTGGAGGATCGCACGCATCTCACCGGCCGTAACAGTGATAGCAGTACCGGTAATCTACATCATCGCTTCCAGCATCTCTAATTTAGATATGAATCGATTATCGTACATGATGTACGGAGATTCCACATTCACCGGCCGTACGGTAATTTGGGATTTTGCCTTATATGAAATCGATCGCAGCCCGATCGTCGGATGGGGCTACCAATCGTTCTGGCTGATCGGATCCGACGCGCCAAGTGTACTTGAGGCGCCGGGTTGGGTCAAGACGATGCCGAACGCTCACAACGGCTATTACGACACGATGCTGGAGTTGGGTTACATCGGCCTTGCCCTGTTGTTGTGT
>CAIVDX010000365.1 GCA_903904805.1 uncultured Rhodospirillales bacterium | reverse complement strand
TCGACGCGCTCGGCCTGATCCAGCGGGAGCGGTATTCCGGTCATCCAGCCCTGCGCGAGATCGACGCCGGCGCGGACGACCATCTCCCAGTGGGCATGGGTCTCCAGCCCCTCGGCCAGAACGCGCAGGCCGCGGCCGCGGGCGAAGCTGGTGACATCGGCGATCAGGTTTCCGGCCGCGATGCCGCTGACGCGCAGGAAGCTGCGATCGAGCTTGATCATGCGCACCGGGAGATCGATCAGCCGGCTGAGTGAGGAGAAGCCTGTGCCGAAATCGTCCAGCGCAAGGGTGACGCCGAGATCGGCGAGGCGGACCAGCATCTCAGAGCCGCCGGCGGCGATGGCAGATTCCTCGGTGACCTCGATGACCAGATCGGCAGGGTTGGTGCCCAGCTCACGCAGCAGCGCCTGGACCTGAGTGATCAGGGTGGGCTCACGCAAGGAGGCCGGCGAGAGGTTCACATGCAACGCACCGGGCTGGCTGCCGGCGTGGCGCCAGGCAGAGACTGCGCGCATGGATTGGCGCATGATCGCGATGTCGAGGTCCGGCGACAGCCCGTAGGCCATCACTTCGGGGATGAACTGGCCGGCGGGCAACAGGCCGCGCTCCGGGTGGTTCCAGCGCGCCAGGGCCTCGAAACCGTACAGCGTGCGGCTGGGAACCTGCACCAGAGGTTGGAACCAGGGCACGATCTGGTCCCGCGCGATGGCCGCGCGCAGCTGCTCGCGGTCCGACACGGCGGCCATCTGGCCGGCAACCGGTTGGGACTCGGCCTGGGGCGCGCGCGCGGCTTCGCGCCGTTGGGCGGCACGGTTCAGCGCCGACAGGCAGGCGGTGTGCAGATCGGCGACCCGGAAGGGTTTGTTCAGGAAATCAACCACGCCCAGACGCAGGGCCGCGACAGCGTCGTCCATCGAGCCGTGGCCGGTGATCATCACCACCTCGACCGCATCGGCCTCGCCGCGCTGGCGCTTGAGATCGCGCACGAGGGACACGCCGTCGGTGCCGGGCATCCTGATGTCGGTAACCAGAACGCGCAGGGCGGGGTTGGCGGCGAGATGGCGCAGTGCCTCGGCCGGCTGGGTGACACCGATCGCGCGCAGACCCTCATGATTGAGGCTGTCAACCAGTTCGCCGACAATCGCGGCTTCGTCATCCAGCACGACGATCAAAGGCTCGCGTGCGCTGGCTGCTGGATCGATCAATGGAGCGTGTTCCCGCATCGTGCCCATGGTTCGCCTAGACCGGAAGCTCCAGAGTGCCTGATCCCCAGGGGTGGGGTCTATCCCTGACGACATAGCTACACGGGATTCCCTCTATCTATCTTTAAAACGGAGCCGAGTTCCAGCGCGAATGGAGCAAGGTTTTGTATAATTTTGTCAAAGTTGTCTTTCTGGGTGAGTCATGGCCTGGGGTTTGCCTAGGAGCGCCACCCAAGGAAGTACGGGGACGATGCCCACACACGCGGCGCGCGAAGGCCGCCATCTGCCGGAACCGCTATCCGGCCGGTGCGTCCGCCGGGGCTGGCTTCGACTGAAGGTGGATGTTACCACGAGACGCGGCGAACAACGCGAAAAGCGACGCAGGCAACAACCACGGGGAGGCTGGCCATGGCCGATTTCGATACCGAGCTGAATCTCAGCGCCGGTGCTCAAGCTGGGCCGATCAGCGAGGCGGAGCGCGCATTGCGCGTTGACCTTGCGGCGACATATCGGCTGGCGGCGCTGCATGGCTGGACCGACGTCATCTATACCCATATCTCGCTGCGCGTGCCGGGGCCCGAGCATCATTTTCTGATCAATCCGTTCGGCTTGGCGTTCGATGAGATCACAGCCAGCTCGCTGGTGAAGATCGATATGAACGGCAACAAGATGTCCGAGAGCCCCTATCCGGTGAACGCCGCCGGCTTCGTGATTCATTCCGCCGTGCATATGGCGCGGCCGGACGCATTGTGCGTGATGCATCTGCATAATGATGACGGCATCTCGCTGTCGATGTGTGGCGAGGGGCTGCTGCCGCTCTCGCAGCATGCGATGATGTTCTATAACCGGATCGGCTATCACGATTACGAGGGCATCGCGCTCAGCCTGGACGAGCGGACCCGGTTGATTGCCGATTTGGGCACGCACAAGGCGATGGTGCTGCGCAATCACGGTCTTCTTACCTGCGGCGAGACGGTGGCCGAGGCGTATATGCGGATGAATTATCTCGACAAGGCGGCGCGCACCCAGATGAAGGCGATGGCGGCGACGAAGGATTTGCGCATGCCGCCCGCGGAGGTCGCCGAGCACACCGCGCGGCAGCACGGCAACGACCGCTCGCGGCTGGGCGATCGCGAGTGGCCCTCGCTGCTGCGCCGGCTGGACCGGATCGATCCCTCCTATCGGGACTGATCCGGCCAGCACGGGCACTCAGACCAGCGGATTCCAGACCACCGGCAGGAGGCGGTAGCCCGAACCGTCCTTCTCGACATGGCCTTGGCTGGGGAAGGGGAAGTGGAAGCCGATCACCGGTGCCTTTTCCGCGGCTGCCATGTCAAAGAATTTGTGACGGGTTTTCTGCGCCAGTGCGGCGTCGTGGTCGTACATCACGTGCCAGTCGGGATTGCGCAGGAAGAAGGCGGGGATGTTGGTCACGTCGGACTGCACGAAGACCTTGTCCTTGCCGGAGGCAACCACGAATGAGGTGTGGCCTGGAGTGTGGCCTGGGGTGGCGAGCGAGGTCAGGCCCGGCGCGATTTCCTTGCCCCATTCATAGGGTGTCACCTTACCTTTGAGGTCGGAGAGCGTCTTTGCGGCGCTGGTGAAATAGTTCTTGTTGATCGGGTCGGTGGCCTTGGCGGCGTTTTCCTCGCTCATCCAGAATGCCCAGTCGGTGGCGGGCATCATGATTTCCGCTTTCGGGAAGGCGAGGGTGCCGTCCTTTAGGTGTAGCCCGTTGGTGTGGTCGGGGTGGATGTGGGAGATCACGACCATGTCGATCTGGTCTGGCGTGATGCCGGCGGCGGCGAGGTTGGGAAGAAGCCGGCCGATCGCGGGGTTGGCGACCTGGCCGTTGCCGGTGTCGATCAGGATCAGCTTGGAGCCGGTGTTGATCAGCAGCGGGTTGAACGGAACGGTGATTTTGCCGCTGGGGGCGAGATAGGCGTCGGCGGCGGCCTTGATCGCGCGGTCTGTGCTGACGTTGACGACGAAATGCTCGGGCATCGGGAAGTTGGCCGCACCGTCGGAGATCTGGGTGAGTTCGAGATCGCCGACCTTGAAGCGATAGAAGCCAGGCGCCTGGACGCCGGCCATCGGGGCGGTGGCCAGAACAGGGGTCGCGGCGAGGGCGGCGGTGCCGGCGATCAGGCCACGGCGTGTCATCTCGGACATGGTTTCCTCCAACGATGTTGTGTCCTCGGCAAATATGCCCGTTGGTGACGATTGCTAGGTGAAGCGGGGAAACAACTTCAACGCGTTGGTGCGGTCGATCATCGCACGCTGGGCGGCAGACAGCTCGAACTTGTCGAAGGCCGCGCCGGTGATCGACAGCGGAACGAAGGGGTTGTCGGAGCCGAACAGCAGTTGCTCGGGGCCCCAGAGGGCCAGTGCCGCGGCCATCGTGGCTGGGTTCACCGAGTTGGCGATGTCGTAGTTCTGGCGCTTCATCGTCGCCATCGCCCCGCCCGGTATGTGCTCGGCGAGGTCCGGGTGGCGGGCGAAATAGGCGTTGATGCGGAAGGCGATGTCGGAGGTGGCGCCGCCGGTGTGGGCGAAAATGCAGCGCAGGTCGGGGCATCGACCGAGCGTGCCGCTCGCCATCATGCTGAGCAGGGCGCGGGTGCTGTCGAACAGGAATTCGACGGTGGAGGGGGCGACGCCTGGGACCAGATTGACGCAGCAGCTGGGCGCGGTGGGGTGGAAATAGATCACCGCCTTACGACGGTTGAGCTCATCCATGACGGGTGCGAAGGCGGGGTCGCCGGGCCATTTGCCGTCATAGCTGGTGAGCAGGCACACGCCGTCGGCCTTCAGCGCGGAGAAGCCGTATTCGATCTCGGCGAGGCTGCCCTCGATATCGGGCAGCGGCAGCGCGATCAGCGTGCCGAAGCGGCCCGGGTGGTCCACGGCCATGCGGGCGGCGTATTCGTTGCAGGCGCGCGCGAGGTCGCGCCCTGCCTGGCGGTCGCCAAACCAGATGCCCGGGGTGGAGATCGAGGTGAGCGCGGTCGCGACGCCGTATTTGTCCATCTCCTCCAGCGCCTTGGCGGGTGTCCAGGAGAGGAGGGGCTCGGGTGAGGTGTCGGCCGAGGCGATCAGACGGTCGCGCGCGCGCTCGATATAGACGGGCGGGATGATGTGGTGGTGCACATCGATCCGGCGGGGGTTCGCGGGCGCGGGCTGGGCGCTGGCGGTGCCGAGACCGATCGCAGGTGCGGCAAGGCCGGCGGCGAGACCGCCCAGGACGGTGCGCCGCGTTGGGTGGCAGGCACAGAAGGGGCCATGGCTGGCATCGTCGGCGACAAGGCGGGTTGGCATGTGCGGGCGCATGGTTTCCTCCTGCTTTTCGACAACACTAGCGCGGCGCTGCCGTTGCGTCACCGCCGGTTGCCCTGTGCATGGTCGGGCTGCATCATCGGCATGTTGGCAGGGAGGCGGGCATGAAGCTTTGGGGCCGGGTGAATTCGGTCAATGTGCAGAAGGTGCTGTGGTGCCTTGAGGAGTTGCAGCTTCCCTACGACCGCACTGATGCCGGGATGCAGTTTGGCGTGGTGGGGACAGCGGAGTATCGCGCGCTCAATCCGAATGGGCGGGTGCCGACGCTGGAGGATGGTGGGCTGGTGCTGTGGGAGTCGAATTCCATCTTGCGCTATCTCTGTCAGGCCTATCCGGCCGCGTCGGGTGGGCTTTATCCGGATAAGCCAGGTGCGAGGGCGCGGGTGGATCGCTGGCTTGATTGGCAACTCTCGACATTAACGCCCGCCGAACGGCCGTTGTTCTGGGGTATGGTGCGTACGGCGCCGGACAAGCGTGATCCTGCTTCGATCGCCCTGGCGAGCACAGAGTCTGCGGCGTGCTGGCGGATCGTCGATGCGCAGCTTGCGGCATTGGGGGGCGGCTTCATTGAAGGTGACGGGTTTACTCTGGCGGATCTGGTGCTGGGGGCGTTCGCCCGGCGCTGGTATGGGGTGGAGATCGCGAACCGGCCGGACTTTCCTGCGTTGGAGGAATGGTATGGGCGGGTTGCGACGCGGGCGGGCTTTGTGCGGTTCTGCGCACCACCCCTGACATGAGCGTGGGCAGACTTCAGACGAAGGGTCGGGTGATCTGATGGCGCGTTTTCTGGTGACAGGCGGGGCCGGCTATGTCGGCAGCCATCTGGTGCTGACCCTGCTGGAGCGGGGCGATGAGGTGGTGGTGTTCGACAATCTGCGCACCGGCCATCGATCTGCGGTGTCGCCGGGCGCGCGCTTTGTCAAGGGTGATCTGGCGGATCCGGTCGCGCTGGAGGCGGTGCTGGCAGATGGCCGGTGGGATGGTCTGTTCCATTTCGCCGCATTGTCGCTGGTCGGCGAGAGTATGCGTGAGCCGATGCGCTATCTGAGTGAGAATGCCGGCAATGGCTTCGCGCTGATCCAGGCTGCGGTGCGCCATGAGGTGCCGCGCTTTGTGCTGTCGTCCACGGCCAATATTTTCGGCTCCGCGGACACGCCCACCTTGGCCGAGACCGCGGTGATCGAGCCGGCCTCGGCCTATGGCGAGAGCAAGCGGATGATCGAACGGGCGCTGCTGTGGGCGGACCGGGTGCATGGGTTGCGCAGCGCTTGTCTACGATATTTCAACGCGGCCGGCGCGGATCCGCGCGGGCGGCTCGGTGAAGACCATCGTCCGGAGACGCATCTGATCCCGCTGGCGATCGATGCGGCCTTGGGTCGTATCCCTGAACTGACCATCTTCGGGGATGATTATGACACCCCCGACGGCACCTGTATCCGCGATTATGTCCATGTCTGCGACCTCGCCGATGCTCACATCAGGGTGCTGGACCGGCTCGATCATGCCAGCGTGAGCTACAATCTCGGCAATGGCGCGGGGCATTCGGTCAGGCAGGTGCTGGAGTCGGTGGCGGCGAGCCTGGGCCGTGACGTGCCAGCGCGCATCGGGCCGCGCCGGGCGGGTGATCCGCCCCGGCTGGTGGCGTGCAGCGATCTGATCAAGGCGGAGGCCGGCTGGGCGCCGCGCTTCGCAGATTTGCGTGAAATCGTTGACCACGCGGCGGCGTGGCGGCTTGAGCATCCGTACGGTTATGGCTGACCGGCGTCGTTCAGCGGGCTAAATGGCAGCTTTCACTCTGCGGCGGGGGCAAAGGCCAACGCATCGGAGAGCATGCGGGCGAGTTGCGGCGCGCGGAATGGCTTGGTGAGGATGAAGCGCTCACCGTCCAGCGGGGCGGGATCGGCGAAGCCGGTCATGAAAATGATCGGCAGGTCTGGCAGGTATTTGCGAATTTCGCTGGCGGCATCCGCGCCATTCATGCCGGGCATGGCGAAGTCGATGAGCATCGCGTCCGGAGCGGGGCCGCTGGCGATGCGGCGAATTGCGCTCGCGGCATCCGATAGCAGCTGGTAGCGGCAGCCCAGCGTTTCCAGCACGCCGGTGACCGTTTCGCCCACCAGCGCATCGTCGTCGACAACCAGGATGAAGCGGCCGGCGGTGTCGATAGCGGCTCCGGCGCCATTGGCGCTGTCGTTCGTGACTGGGATGATGGCCTTGGACCGTGGCAGGAAGACCAGAACCGAGGTGCCAGCGCCAGGTGCGCTGTCAATCACCACGCCGCCGCCGGACTGACGGGCGACGCCATACACCTGGGACAGCCCAAGTCCGGTGCCCTTGCCCTGCGGCTTGGTGGTGAAGAACGGGTCGAATGCGCGGGCGACGACTTCGGCGGGCATGCCCTGGCCGGTATCACGCACCGCGAGGCAGACATAATCACCATCGGCGAGGTCGGCCGGTCCCGACACCAGCGCGGGGCTGCCGGCCGGCACGTTGAAGGTCTCGATGAGCAGGCGGCCGCCATCCGGCATTGCATCGCGCGCGTTGATCGACAGGTTCAGCACCATGTTTTCGACCTGCACCGGATCGGCGTAGGCGGGCCAGAGGTCCTCGGCCAGGCGCAGCTCAAGTGTGATTCGACTGCCGACCGAACTGGCAAGCAGGTCGCGCATGCTACGCAATACCTCGTCCAGGGCGAGGGCCTGCGGCTGCAGAATCTGTTGGCGCGAGAAGGCGAGCAGCTGGCGGGTGAGGTTGGCGGCACGCTCGGATGCCTGCCGCACCATCTGCAGCGTGCGGGATTCGCCGCCCGTAGGTCGCAGCGCGTCAAGATTGACGATGATCGACGTCAGCAGATTATTGAAATCATGCGCCAGTCCGGCGGTCAGCTGCCCGACCGCCTCCATTTTCTGGGATTGGCGCAGCTGCGCCTCGGCGGCCTCGCGCCCGAGCACCGCATCCTCGCGGGCGATCATTGCCGCGCGCATGGCCTCATAGGCACC
Organism: uncultured Rhodospirillales bacterium; assembly: GCA_903904805.1. Lineage (GTDB taxonomy): Bacteria > Pseudomonadota > Alphaproteobacteria > Acetobacterales > Acetobacteraceae > CAIVDX01. Next base: position 7,525 of record CAIVDX010000365.1, on the reverse strand, counting down.
GAACTGTCGCACCAGCAGCCAGGTCAGCACGCAGATCAGAATGGCGCTGCCGATGCCGGCGGTGCCGATGGTGAACGCATCCTGGCGCCATCCGACAAGCGCGGCCGATTCTGCCAGCGTCACGCTGACCACCACCGGGTAGCCGATCGGGATCATGGTGGCGACCATGCGCGGCTCGCCATAGCCGTGCGGCGTGGTGAACAGGGTGGGGATGCCGCGCCGAATGCTGCCGAGCAGGGCGGGGGGAATGCGTGTGGCCTCGGTGTTCTCGGGTGGCGGGGGCGGGGAGCGGACAAGCATCTGGCCGTCATCACGCCAAAGGCTGATCGCGAGCGCGTTGTTGCTGCGGATCGATTCGTAGAGCGAGGAGAAATATTCAAGCTGGATCGCGCCCAACAGCAGCCCGACAAATCGGCCATCGGGGCCGCTGATCCGTCGTGCCAGATAGATGGTTTCGGTGCCTGTGCCGCGGTTCGATACTCGCATGCTGACAAAGGAGCGCGGTGTCGACTGGACCTGCCTCAGGGCTTGGAAATAGTCGCGGTCGACAACCGAGATGGAGGGCACCGGATAGTAGCGAGAGAAATTGATCACCCGGCCGTCATCGGAGACGAGCGACAGGGCGTCGAGCTGGGGCACACCGGCGATCTTGCCGGCCAGCGCGAGATGGGCGGCGTAGGTGGATTTTTCGCGAACGAAGGCCTCGGGTGTGTCGATTCCCTCGGCCTGCAGCTCAGTGGCGATATTGTCGAGCACCAAGTCGACGCCCTGCAGGGCGCGGGCGGTCTGTTCGGCGAGCAGAAAATCGAAGCGGCGTATTTCGTCCCGCGCGGTTTCAAGCGAGCGCTCACGCACCTGCAGCAGGATAAAACTGGTCAGGGCCAGGATCACCATCGTGAGGATGGCGCCGCCCAGCATCGCCCAATGGGCGGGGCGCACGCGGCGCCGCTCGGGTCCGGAGGTCGTTACGGCTTCGGCGGCATCAAGCACTCAGTCACACCCTCGTTCGCCGGGCTGGATCAGGCCCTTAACCAGGAGACTATCAGAATAAATGGCGCTGTTCAGTCAAAATATTCTGGCCGAGGTTACAATCCTGTGGGGCGTGGCTCAATCGGCCCCCATCCCCACTTTCTCCCCCGCCATTTTCTCGGCCAGGGTCGACATGCGCGCGCCGCGGTGCGGTGCCAGTCGCTGTTGCAAGCGGTCAAGATACAGATAGATCACAGGCGTCGTGTAGAGAGTGAGGATCTGGCTGAGGATCAGGCCGCCGACCATGGCGAATCCGAGCGGACGGCGGAGTTCTGATCCGGCCCCGGTGCCGAGCATCAGCGGCAATCCTGACAGCAGGGCGGCCATGGTGGTCATCAGGATCGGCCGGAAGCGCATCAGGCAGGCCTGGCGAATGGCCTCGAGCGGCTTCAGCCCGCCCTGGCGTTCGGCGGTGATGGCAAAATCCACCATCATGATGCCGTTCTTCTTCACGATGCCGATCAGCAGAATGACGCCGATCAGCGCGATCACCGACAGATCGTAGCCGAACAGCATCAGCATCAGCAGCGCGCCCACGCCAGCCGAAGGCAGGGTGGAGAGGATGGTGAGCGGCAGGATGTAGCTCTCATAGAGCACACCGAGGATGATGTAGACTGCGATCAGTGCGGCGGCGATCAGGTAGGGCTGGCTGGACAGGGATGACTGGAAGGCCTGTGCAGTGCCCTGGAAGGTGCCAACAACTGTTTGCGGCGCGCCGATCTGTGTCATCGCCGCGTTGATCGCATTCACCGCCTGGCCGAGTGCGACGCCCTGGGCGAGGTTGAATGAGATCGTGACAGCCGGGAACTGGCTCTGGTGACTGATGGAGAGCGGGGCGACCGGCTTGGTGTCGAGCTTGACGAACGACGATAGCGGCAGCGTCTGGGAACCGGTGCCGGCACGGACGTAAAGCTTGTCCAGGGTGGCGAGGTCACCCGACATGGAGGGCGGCACCTCGAGCACGAGATGGTAGGACGCCACCTGGCTGAAATATTGAGTGATCTGACGTTGACCGAAGGCATCGTACAGCGTGTCGTCGATGGTTTGTAGCGACACACCGGAGCGGGAAGCGCGGTCTCGATCGATCGTGAGTGTCGCCGTCACGCCTGACACCTGCTGGTCGGTCGCGACGTCGCGGATCATCGACAGGCTGCTCAGCTTGGCGAGCACTTTCGGGGCCCAGCTGTAAAGCTCTGCCGCATCAGCATCCTGTAGAGTGTATTGATACTGTGTTTTCGAGACGCGGCCGCCGACCTTGATGTCCTGCGCTGCCTGCAGAAACAAGCTCGCACCAGGCACCGCGCCGAGCTTTGGGCGAAGACGTGAGATAATCTGTTGGGCGTTGCTGGTACGCTCGTCCCATGGCTTCAGCGAGATGAAGCAGTTGCCCTGGTTTTCGCTGCGGGCCGAGTAGCTGCCGCCAGCAGAACACGACCAGTTGGCGATATCGGGGTCGGCAGACAACACCCGACCGATCGCCTCCGAGCGTGCCACCATCTCCTCGTAGGACACGTTCTGTCCCGCCTCGAGCGTTCCCTGGATGATGCCGGTATCCTGGTCAGGGAAGAAGCCCTTGGGAATGTTGATGTAGAGATACGCGGTGGTTGAGGCAGTGGCCAGGAACACCAGCAGGGTGATGAACTGATGCCGCAGCACAATGTCGAGTGTGCGCCGATAGAACCCGAGCAGGCCCTCGAAGAAGCTCTCTACCACCCGATACATCCAGCCATGCTGCTCGCCGTGGTGGCTGAGGAAGCGGGAGCACATCATCGGGGTCAGGGTGAGCGAGATGATCGCCGACATCACCACCGCTATGCTGACCGTCATCGCAAATTCGCGGAACAGGCGGCCGACGATCCCGCCCATCAGCAGCAGTGGAATGAACACTGCGATGAGCGACAAACTGATCGAGACGATGGTGAAGCCGATTTCGCCCGCGCCTTTTAATGCGGCGTCGAGCGGGTCCATGCCATCCTCGATATGGCGAAAGATGTTTTCCAGCATCACGATGGCGTCGTCTACGACAAAGCCGACCGCGATGGTGAGCGCCATCAGCGAGAGGTTGTCGAGGCTGTAATTCAACAGATACATCACCGCGAAGGTGCCAATCAGCGCCAGCGGAACGGTGATGCTGGGGATGATGGTTGCCCAGAAATTGCGCAGGAAGATGAAGATCACCATTACGACAAGCGCGATCGAGAGCATCAGCGTGAACTGAACATCAGCGACAGACGCGCGGATGGTGCCGGTGCGGTCGAGAACAGTGGTGACCTTGATCGATGGGGGCAACGACGCCATCAGCACCGGCAGCTTTGCCTGCACGCGGTCGACCACGTCGATGATGTTGGCGTCCGGCGTTTTGTAGATGATCAGCTGGATGCCTGGGCGGCCGTTTTGCCAAGCACCGCTATGGGCGTTCTCGGCGGCGTCAATTGCAGTGCCGATGTCGCGCACGCGCACGGGCGCGCCATTGCGATATGCAAGCACCACATCCTGATATTCGGCCGCGCGGGTCAGTTGGTCGTTGTCATAGATGGTGAACGATGTGGAGGCATTCTCAACCGTGCCCTTCGCCTGATTGACGGTGGCGGCGATCAGCGTGGCGCGCACGTCCTCGATGGTCATCCCCATCGCGGCCAGGCGCGCGGGGTCGACCTGGACGCGGACCGCTCGTTTGCGTTCGCCACCGATGGATACCTGGGACACGCCCAGCACCTGAGACATCTGCTGTGCGAGGATGGTGTCGGCATAGTCGTCGACATTGATGAGTGGCAACTCGTCAGACTGCACCGCCAGGATCAGGATCGGCGCGTCCGACGGGTTGACTTTGCGATAGTTTGGGGGCGCCGGGAGGGTCTTCGGCAACTGTCCGCTGGCGGCGTTGATCGCGGCCTGGATGTCTGTCGCCGCAGTGTCGATATTCTTCTCGAGTTCGAACTGCAGCACGATCTGGCTGACACCGAGCACCGAGGTCGACGTCAGCTGCGCGACGCCGGGAATCTGAGAAAATTGACGTTCCAGAGGCTGGGCGACGGTGGCAGCCATGGTTTCGGGGCTGGCGCCTGGGAGGCCGGCGGTGACCTGGATGGTGGGGAATTCGACACGTGGCAGAGGTGCGACCGGCAGAAGCGGATAGGCGGCAAGCCCGACCAGCAGGATCGCGGCCATCAGCAGAGAGGTTCCGACCGGTCGGCGGATGAACGGTGTCGAAATGCTCATTCTGGTCCGCTCTCCTGAGAAATCGTGGCGGTGCGGGGGGTGCCCGGCGCACCGTACGTCATCGGTTGTTCAGCCACTGACCCCAGGGGCGCTTGATGCAATCTTGCTGCCATTCTGCAGCTTGGATTGGCCCGCGACCACTACGCTTGCCCCGTCATTAAGGCCCTTGCTGATCACTGCGATCTTGCCATCATCCTGGGTGAGTTCGACTTGGGTGACGGCAACCGTCTGGTCGGGCTTGACAGCGTACACATAGAGACCCGACGGGCCGCGTTGGATCGCTGTGCTCGGCACCGTCAGCGCGTTTTGTAAGGTGCGCACTGTCAGGCGCGCGTTCACGAACTGACCTGGCCACAATTTGTTGTCGAGGTTCGTGAACACCGCTTTCAGACGGTAGGTGCCGGTGGTCTGGTCGATGATGTTGTCCACAGTCAGCAATGTACCGCGCGACAGTTCCACCTTGTTGTCAGACGAGGCGGCCACCACTGGCAGGGTGCCTGTGGCGATCGCGGCAGTGACCTCGGGTAGGGTATCCTGTGGAAGGGTGAAAATCAGCGCGATCGGGTGGATCTGGGTGATGGTCACGATGCCGGTTGCATCGTTGGCGTGGATCAGATTTCCAACGTCGAGCTGGCGCAGGCCGGCCCGGCCCTCGATCGGTGACGTGATTTGGGTGAACGAGAGAGTAAGCTTGGCGGTGGCGATGGAGGCCGCGTCACCCTGAAGGGTGGCATTGAGCTGCGCGACCAGCGTGTTCTGCGTATCGACGCTCTGCCGGGTAGCGAACTGGCTTTTCGCCAAATCGGAATAGCGGGCGAGATCAAGCTTGGCGTTCGCCAACAGAGCCTCGTCGGCGGCTTTTTTGGCGCGTGCCTGCTCCAGTGCCGCCTGGTATGGCCGAGGGTCGATCACTGCCAGCAGGTCGCCTGGTTTGACGTCCTGGCCTTCGTTGAAGTTGACCGTTTGGAGCGTACCGTCAACGCGGGCACGGATCAGAACTGACTGGAATGCCTGCACCAGGCCGACATTGCGCAAAACAACCGGAACGTCTGCACGCGCGGCGGGGGCGATCTGCACGGGAACCGCGATTCCCGCAGGTGCCTGGGCCGCGGCGGGTGACAGACTCGCCAGAAGACAGAACGCCGATGCAGAGACGAACGGAAATGTTTTCATAAATCCTGACATAACGTGGCGGCAGCCAATAACAAGGATTTTTTTGCACAAGGTTTAGGCTGTTCTGTGTTTGTTCCAAAAACGAGCACCCGTCCTCGCGGACTTGGCGGCGGCCTTAGCCTTAGCGTCGATCGGCGATGCGGATTGGCGTCGCTGCCCGGATTGGCGTGATGCGATAGGCATCAAGTGACCGACCAACCGGCGCAGAGGTGGTGCTGCGCAGCTGCGGGCCAAGGCGGCTGGCAGCCGCGAGCGTCGTTGGCGCGGCGTGACCAACGATTTGGATCGGGCCGTTCGCGCTGGGCCACCAACGGATGCCATTGCCGCCACCATGCCAGGCGGCCTCGACCTTCATCTGATAGGGGATGCCCAGCTCGGGAGTTGCAGAGTGATAGGCAGCGGTCGCTGCCGGCCAACTGCCGAGTTGGTTGTGCAGGTCGTTGAGAAAATGCGCGGCGTAGGCAGCGTTGTGGGCAGGGTCGAGAGCCTCATCCAAGGTGGCGAAGGCCTCGGGATGATGCAGCAAATTCACCTGCAGGCAGCCGACATCGATGGATTTCACACCGCGCGCGCGCAGCGTGGTGAGGCTCTCAAGCGCGGCCTGCTTGCTATCGAAAAAGCTGCCTTGCCCCTCGACATTCAGCGTCCATGGCCACGCGGCGATGACGCCGTGCGTGTCGGCGCGGCCGCTCTCGACACGGGCGATTGCCTGGAGCAGCCCGGGTGGAAGGCCCTGGGCACGTTCGGCATTGCTGATCGCTTCAGCACAAGCTGGCGCGGGAAGGACCGTCGGTGGGATGGGAGCATGCGTTTCCGCCCGCGCACTTGGCGCGACGGCTTGGGCTATGGCGAGTGCCAGGATGCCCATGCTCAGTGGTGTGTGCGACCAACGCATTAAGCTTGTCTACACGATCAGGGGTGAACAAACCATTGATTGGCTGGCGCATATGCCCCGCGCGGGTTCGTTAGCAATCGTTTGTCGGGTCGCGAAACCGATACCGCGCCATGTTGCGGCGTTCAGCGGCGGGGCGCAGGCGAGGTCGTGCTGTCGATCAGGAGGGCGGGAATGTCACGTGCCACGGTCTCGATCGTCTGGGTCAGATCGGCCGCTAGCCTCGCGAACCCGTCTGATTTGAGGATGCGCAGTTCATCCATGTAAAGGCCACGGGCGACCTCGACCTGCAACGCGTGAACCCCGCGTCTCGGCCGCCCGTAATGACGGGTCGTGTAGCCGCCGGCATAGGGGTCGTTGCGACGCACCTGGTAGCCCAGGCTCTTCAGCGTCGTCTCGAACAGAGCGGTGATTGCCGGCATGCACGCAATCCCGTGGGCATCACCCAGCACAAAGTCGATGCCGCCTGCCGCCGATCCCATTCCGGGCATCGAATGGCAGTCGACCAGAAGGCACGTGCCAAATTGGTTATGCGTGTCGGCAATGAGCCCGTCGAGTGCGGCGTGGTAAGGGTGCCAGAAGCCGTGCACCCGTTCCTCTGCTTCGGCAAAGCGCAGCTTGCGTCGATAGATTGGCTCACCCGAGGAGACGATGCGGGCGATGGTGCCGAGCCCTGCACCGACGCGCGGGCTGAGAGAATTGACCCAACTTGGCAGGGCCTCCTCGAACATCGCCGGGTCGAGCTCCCAGGGCTCACGATTCGGATCGCACCAGGCGCGGGGAAACGTGGCGGCGAGGAGTGGCGCGCCGTTGATGGGCGCGGCGGCGAAAAGTTCGTCGACGAAGCAATCCTCGCTGCGGCGCAGGCGCTGCGGGTCGAGCCGTGCGGATTGCAGGAAGTCGTCTGGATAGTCGCTGCCCGAGTGCGGCGAGGCGAAGACCAGCGGCACGCGGGGGCCGAGGGCGGGGAACAGGCGGTAGGGCGATTTGCTCAACTCGGGGTGCGGCAGGTCCATCCCTTTATAAAAGGCATAACAGACCGGCTTGTCAGCAGCCGTTCTGTCGAAATGCAGGGTTGTGTGGGGGTTGCGCGGTGTGGCGGAAGACAATAGGAACCTGCTCACCGACGCGGCTGTGGGCGCGTAGCTCAGCGGGAGAGCACCACCTTGACACGGTGGGGGTCACAGGTTCAATCCCTGTCGCGCCCACCAT
>CAIVDX010000364.1 GCA_903904805.1 uncultured Rhodospirillales bacterium | reverse complement strand
CGCAATGCGATGAACGACGCGATGCTGGCCGGGCTGGACGAGGCGGTGCGCCGGGCGCAGGACGAGGCGAAGGCCGGGGTGATTTTTGGCCATGGCGCGCATTTCTGTGCGGGTCTCGATCTCGCTGAGCAGGCGCAATATATGCGGCCCGATGGCCCGCGGCGGCCGCGCGGGCGGTGGCACCCGACATTCGACGTGATTGCGCGCGGCAGGGTGCCGTTCGTCTCGGCGCTGCAGGGGGCGTGCATCGGGGGCGGGCTGGAGCTTGCCTCGGCCACGCATGTTCGGGTGGCCGACGAGACGACCTTCTTCGCGCTGCCGGAGGGCAAGCGTGGCATCTTTGTGGGTGGTGGCGGTTCGGTGCGCATTCAGCGTCTGTTGGGCTATGCCCGGATGGCGGACATGATGCTGACCGGGCGTGTGCTGACCGCGCGCGATGGCGAGCGTGTCAATCTCTGCCAGTATGTGGTGCCGGATGGTGGCGGGCGGGCGCGGGCGGCGGAGCTGGCGCGCATCATCGCGACCAATGCGCCGCTGACCAACTGGGCGATCTGCGCCAGCCTGCCGCGCATCACCGACATGTCGCATGAGGATGGTCTGTTCGTGGAGGGGCTGATTGGCGCTTCGGTCGCGAGCCAGGAAGGGCTGGAGCGGGTGCTGGCGTTTGTCGAGAAGCGGGTGGACAAGGTGACCCGTCCCACCGATGCGGGAGAAGAATAATGGCCTGGCATGATGCCGCCATCGTTGGTTTCGCCGAGACCAAGATCGTTGAGCGGAGCGCGCTCGATGTGTGGGAATTGTCGGCGCAGGTGATGCAGGAGCTGATCGCCAGCACCGGCATCGCCAAGGATGAGATCGATGGGCTGGTGCTGTCGTCGTCGGTGACCGGGGCTGGCAATAATTTCTGGTGCCAGACGGTGGCCGATCAATTGGGGCTGACGCTGGATTTCGCGCAGACGGTGGATATTGGTGGCTGCTCGCCGCTCGGGGCTGTGGCGCGCGCGGCGATGGCGATCGCGGCCGGGGCGTGCACGACGGCGCTGTGTTTGTTCGCCGACACGCAGGCGAGCGAGGATAATCGCCGCCCTCGGGCGTTCGCCGAGGAATGGACGACGCCTCTGGGCTATCTAGGCCCGGTGACGGCGTTTGGTTTGCTCAGCTCGCGCTATCGCCACCAGTTCGGGCTGGATGAGACGGCGCTGGCGAAGCTGGCGGTGGCGCAGCGCGGCCATGCGGTGCTGAACGATCTGGCTGTGGAAAAGTTGCGTAGGCCGATTACCGAGGCGGATTATCTTAATTCCCGCATGATCGCCGAGCCGGTGCGGCTGCTTGATTGCGTGATGGTGTGCGAGGGGGCAAGCGGCGTGCTGGTGACCAGTCGCCGCGCAGCGGAGAAGCGCGGGCTCACCCGGATCGCCGTGCCGCTGGGCTATGCGGAGCGCACCAATCCCAGTGCCAATCAGTCGATTGTCGATGTGACGATCTCCGGCCACCAGCATGCCGGCGACCGTGCCTTTGCGCAGGCGGGGCTTTCGCCTGAGCGGATCGGGTCGTTCCATCCTTATGACGATTTCATCATCGCCATCATGATCCAGCTGGAGATGTTGGGGTTTTGCGCGCATGGGCAGGGGGCGGCGTTCATTCACGAGCATGATTTCCGCCATACCGGCGATCTGCCGCTGAATACCGGTGGCGGGCAGATTTCTGCCGGCCAGGTTGGGCTGGCGGGCGGCGGCACCAATCTTGTTGAGGCCGTCAGGCAATTATTCGGCAAGGGTGGCGCGCGGCAGGTGGCGAGGCCGGGCCCGGCGCTGGTGACCGGCATTGGCGGCATTCCCTATGGGCGCAACTGGAACAGCAGCGCGGTGATGATTCTCACCGCCGATGGCTGAGGGTACGAGCATGAGCGATCTCAATTCGACGTTGGATGTGCCGCGTGGCGACATCAGGCCGCGCAGCTTTTCGCGTGCCTTCTGGGAGGCGACGCGGGATAAGAAGTTTCTGCTGCAGTTCGACCCGCGCAGCGGCAAGCATCAGTTTTTCCCTCGTGCGGCAAGCATTTTTGATGGCGGCACGTTGGAGTGGCGCGAGGTTTCCGGGCGGGGCATGCTGTTCAGCTATACGTTCGTGCATCGCGCGCCGCCGCCATTTCGTGGTCATGAGCCATTCGTGATTGGTGTTGTCACGCTGGAGGAAGGGGTGAATGTGATGGCCAATATTGCCCACGTGCAGCGGGATGATCTGGTGATTGGCATGCCCATGCGGCTGTTGTGGGCGCCATTGCCGAATGGGACGCATCAGTTTCTGTTCGAACCTGACCGTGCGAGGAGTGGGGCATGAGTGCGGTGCGCACGCCGATCGAGCGGCTGCTGCGACCACGATCGATCGTGATTGTCGGCTTCTCGCCACGGCCTGGCACGGCCGGTCAGACGATCCTTGAAAATCTCACCTTGAACGATTTCGGCGGGCCCATTCATTTGCTTGGCCGCACCGCCGGCATGGTGGGTGAGCGGCCGATTGTGACCGATTTTGCCGAGCTGCCGGATGGGATCGACCTCGCCATCCTGACGCTGCCGGCGAACGGCGTGGTGGCGGCGATCGAGGGGTGCGGCAAGCGCGGTGTGGCCTCCGCGGTGGTGTTCGCCGCCGGCTTTGCCGAGATGGGCGAGCACGCATTGCAGGCGGACCTCGCGCGGGCTGCGCGTGACGGCGGGGTTGCGATCCTTGGGCCGAACTGCCTTGGCTACACGAATTCGCTCGATGCCATACGGGTGAATTTCGCTGGCGCCGCGAAGATCCCGCGCATCGTGAAGGGGCGCGACCCGATGGTTGCGATCATCTCGCACAGTGGCGGGCTGGTGTCGCATGCGCGGTCTGCGCTGGAGGCGCGCGATATTGGGGTGAACCACTCGGTCTCCACCGGCAACGAGGCGGGGCTGGGGCTGGCCGACTTCATCGATTATTTCGTTGATGATCCGCAGACCGATGCGGTGGTGCTGTATGTGGAGCAGGTGCGCGATCCGCAGAGCTTTCTCGCCTCGGCCCGCCGTGCGGCTGCGGCCGGCAAGCCGATATTGATGATGCATCCCGGCCGCGGTGCGCGTGCACAGGCCGCGGTGCAGTCGCATACGGGCGCGCTTGCCGGCGACTATGTGGTGATGCGCGCGCAGGTTGCGCATGCCGGGGTGGCACTGGTCGATACGCTTGACGAACTGATCGACACAGCGGAATTGCTCGCACGCTATCCCACACCGCCGACGCGTGGGCCGGCGATCCTCACCTTCTCCGGTGCCTATTGCGCGATCGCGAATGATTTCTGCGATGATCTGGGATTGGATCTGCCGCCGCTCGCGCCAGAGACCGCCGCACATCTTCGCCCGCGTCTGCCCAGCTTTGCCAACACGCGCAACCCGCTGGATCTGACGACGCAGCCGGTGTTCGAGCCGGACCTGGTTGGCTTCGGCGCGACAGCGCTGTTGTCGGATCCCAATCTGGGCAGCCTGGTGATCTCGATCACGACCGGCACGCCGCGGCATGCGATGGCGTATCTGGAAGGGGTGATTGGCGCGATCGCGCACAGCGATCGGCCGGTGATCTTCTCAGCGCTTGGCGATCGCGCGCCGCTGCCGGACAGTTTCAACAGTCTCGCGCGCGAGAATCGGGTGATCATGTCGCGCTCGGTGGATCGCAGCCTGCGCGCGATGGCCAATGCGACGCGTCAGGGTCGTGCGCTGGCGCGGGCGCGTCGGGCGGTGGCACCGGTGCGGCCGGATGGCATTGGGGCAATGCCGAAAGGAACGTTGGCGGAATGGCAGGGCAAGGAGGTTCTGGCGCGCATGGGCATTGCGACCCCTGCCCATGAGCTGGCGACAGATGTCGACGCGGCGATCGCGGCTGCGACGCGCATTGGTTTTCCGGTTGCGCTGAAGGCCCAGTCTGCCGATCTGGCGCACAAGACCGAGGCGGGTGGCGTGATGCTGGCGTTGCGTGATGCCGAGGCGCTGCGTGAGGCTTGGGCGCGACTGGCGGATAATGTAGCGCGCCACAGCCCGGGCCTGGTGCTGGATGGCGTGCTGGTCGAGGCGATGGCGCCGCGCGGGGTGGAACTGGTGGTGGGCGCACGGCGTGATCCGTTGTGGGGACCGGTCACGCTTGTCGGCATTGGTGGCGTGGCGATCGAGGCGCTGGGCGATGTGCGTTTGCTGCCCTGCGATCTTGCCGAGGCGGATATCATCGAGGAGCTCGGTCGGCTGCGTGCGGCGAAAATGCTGGGCGGATTCCGCGGGATGAAGCCGGTTGATCTGGCGGCGGTGGCGCGGGTTGTCGCACGGGTGGGGCAGTTGATGCTGACCGTGCCGGAGGTGGTGGAGGTGGACATCAATCCGCTGCTCGCCACTGCGGATGGCGTGCTTGCGCTGGACGCGTTGATTGTGACGGGATGAATGCGGGCGCTCGGCTGTCATTGCCGCAGCGCAAGGGCGGCGCGGGGCCGGCGCAAACTTGCGAGAGGTGAGTCGTGATGATGGCGTCCACGTCGATTCTGTTGGAGATCGATGCGGCCGGGGTGGCAACGCTCACGCTGAATCGTCCTGAGGCGGGCAACCGCTATGATCCTCCGATGCTCGCGGCGATGATTGGGGCGATCAATCGTGTCGCTGCTGACGATACCGTGCGGTGCTTGCTTTTGCGTGGCGTTGGGCGGCATTTTTGTGTGGGTGCCGATATTGGCTGGCACAGCGCGACGAGTGCCGAGGCTGGTACCGCCAATGTGCCGGGCGCGGGCTTCATTGATGCGCTTTTGGCGCTCGACGGGTTGGGCAAGCCGACGGTGGCGCTGCTGCATGGTGGCTGCATCGGTGGCGGTGTTGCGTTCGCGGCCTGTTGCGATATCGCGCTTGCGGCACCCGACAGCTTCTTCTCGATTCCCGAGGTGCGGCTTGGATTGTCGGCGGCGTCGGTGATGCCGTTCTTTGTGCGGGCGATGGGTGCGCGGGCATTGCGGCGCTACGCGCTGAGCGGGGAGCGCTTTGACGCCGAGACAGCGTTGCGGCTCGGCCTGGTGCACCAGATCGCCACCGATGCTGCGCCGATTCTTGACGCGTTGCTGCTGGGTGGCCCGGTCGCGCAAGGTGCCATCAAGGGCCTGCTCGCGCGTGAGGCCGATCAGCCATTCGACGCCGCTCGCATCCTCGCCATCGAGAGCGGTTTCGCAGAGTCGCTGCGTGCGGCGGAGGCGATCGAGGGGCTTGCCGCATTTCGTGAGAAGCGTGTTCCCAACTGGTATCGCGGCAGGCCAACGTGACCCATCCATGGTGCAGTACCACGCCGATCCGCGGCGTGGCCGATATCGCAGCCCTCGAGCGTGTTCCGCTGGAGCAGCGGGTCAATGAGTGGGACCTCACCGCCTGGCTGCGTCGCGGTTGCGCGGCGCGGCCGGAGCGGGTTGCGCTCACCTATTATCCCGCGGGCAGGCCGACCGATCCGCCGAGCCGCGTGACATTCGCCGAGTTGCTTGGGCAGGCAACGCAGGTTGCCAATCTGCTGCACCAGATGGGGGTGCGCGGGGATGATTGCGTGATGCTGCTCGCACCGACCCTGCCGGCGACCTATGTGGCGGTGCTCGGCGCGCTGGCGCGGGGGATTCTGTGCCCGGTGAACTGGATGCTGCCGGCGGAGCATATCGCCGAACTTGTGCGTGCCGCGCAGGCGAAGGTGCTGATTGCGCTCGGCCCTTGCAGCGATTTCGAGATCTGGGAGAATCTGCAGGCGATCCGGGCTGAGTTGCCCGAGGGGCTACGGCTGCTCTCGATCCAGGCGCCGGGTGAGGCGATCCTGCCGGAGTGCGATCTGCTTGCGCTGGCGGCAGATCAGCCTTCGGACGCGTTGATGTTTTCCACTCGGGCGGATCCCGAGGCGGTTGCCGCCTATGTGCATTCGGGCGGCACCACGGGCACGCCCAAGCTGGTGCGAATCACCAATCGCGGCATCGTGCATAAGAGCTGGTGCGTGACGACCACCATGGCGCATGCGCCCGATGATATCCTGTTCTCCGACATGCCGATGTTTCACATTGCGGGGCTGGTCAGCTGCGCGATCATGCCGCTGATCCTGGGGTCGTCACTGGTGATCCCCACGCCGATGGGGGCGCGTGACAAGGTCTTTATTGGCAATTTCTGGAAGTTTGTGCAGCAATGCCAGATCACCTTCCTGCACGCGGTGCCGACAATTCTGGGTGTGCTCGCGCGCAATCCGCCTGATGGCGAGGATATTAGCTGCCTGCGCGACTACGCGACCACCGGTTCGACCGCGCTGCCGAGCGATGTGGCGGTGATGTTGCAGGAGCGGATCGGCATTCGGCTGTTGGCGACCTATGGTGCGACCGAATTCTGCCAGAATGTGACGCAGGCGCCGCGCGATGGCGAGCCGCGCTTTGGCAGTGCGGGCATTCGCAATCCCTATACGGACATTCGCGTGGTGGTGCTCGATGAGGCGGGCCTGCCGGTGCGCGACTGCGCGGTGGGGGAGATCGGTGCGGTGCTGATCCGTTCGCCCGGGACGACGCCTGGCTATGTTGGCATCGCGCGTGATCCGCGCTGCTTCCTGCCGGATGGCTGGATCAATAACGGAGATCTTGGGCGGCTGGATGCGGAGGGCTATCTGTGGCTCACCGGGCGCGCGAAGGATCTGATCATTCGCGGCGGGCACAATATCGACCCCGCATTGATCGAAGAGGCGCTGCGTCGGCACCCGGCCGTGATGATGGTGGCCGCGATCGGCAAACCAGACGCTTATGCCGGCGAACTTCCGATCGCCTATGTCCAGCTGGTCGACGGGGCGAGCACCGATGCGGAGGCGCTCGTTGCGTTCGCGCGGGGGGCGATCAGCGAGCGGGCCGCGGTGCCGCAGGAGATCGTGATTCTGCCGGAACTTCCGCTGACCGATGTGCGCAAGATCGCCAAGACCGTGCTGCGATACGATGCCATCGCGCGGGTGTTCACGCGGCTTCTGAGTGAGGCGTTGGGGCGAGGTGTGACGCTGGAGGTTGGTCCCGATCCGCAGCATGGGACGCTGGCCATGATCATTGTTCAGGGCGCGCGCGATCCTGCGGTGGAGGCCCGGTGCGGCGAGGTGCTGGCTGGGTTCGCCATTGCCTGGCGGATCTCGTGGCGCTGAGCAGGGGGACGGCGCGATGTTGGAGCTGAATGAGATTGCCGATCTCGACGGTTATGTCGGCAAAAGTCTGGGGTTCAGTGAATGGATGGTGATCGATCAGGCGATGATCGACGCCTTCGCCGCGCTGACCGGCGACACGCAATGGATGCACATAGACCCCGCGCGCGCCGCCCGCGAGATGCCGGGCGGCAGGACCATTGCGCATGGGGCGCTGACACTTTCGTTGCTCGCGCGGCTGTCCTTTTCGATCTACCGGCTTGGCGACCGCAAGCGCGGGGTGAATTATGGCTATGACAAGGTGCGCTTCCTCGCGCCGGTGCCGGCTGGCAGCCGGATCCGCTTGGAGCAGAGCCTGCTCGCCTATCAGCACATTGCCAACGGCGCTCGGCTGACCCTCAACTCGACTGTGCATATCGAGGGCGGGGGCAAGCCCGCGTTGGTTGCCGAGGCCATTCTGCTCGCCTTCACCGCATAAAAACAAAACGGGAGGAACCCGCATGCGCCACCCATGGAAGCTCGTTGCCGCTGTGCTCGCGATTGCCTTGCCTGGGCGGCTGTCCGCCGAGCCGGTGCATCTCAAGCTTGCCTTTTTCGCCCCAGCGAGTGAGCTGACCTGGGTGCATACGCTGAAGCCGTTCATCGATGCGGTGAACGAGGCGGGCAAGGGTGTCGTTGAAATCGAGGGTTTTCCGAACGGAGCCCTCAGCCGCAACCTGCCGCAGCAGCCGCAGATCGTGCTTGACGGCGTGGCCGACATCGCATTTGTCATCCCCGGCATCAGCCCCGGCCGCTTCGCGGATAACGGATTGATCGAGTTGCCAGGTATTTTCAGCAGCATCCGCGATTCCACGTTGGCCTATACGGCGCTGGCGCGGGAGGGGAAGCTGCGCGGCTACGAGTCCT
>CAIVDX010000363.1 GCA_903904805.1 uncultured Rhodospirillales bacterium | reverse complement strand
GCCAGCCAGCAGATCGTGCTGCTCGGGATCAGCACGGCGAGCGCGAACAGCACGCCCGACAGCGGCGCCTCGGGCAGATGCTGGCGCCGGCCCGACAGCCCGACCAGCAGCGCGAGCGTGATCAGCGGCAGCAGCGTGCCAGGCTCGCCGTCACCGCCATGCAGCATCGCCAGCAGCGGCGCCGCCATCGCGTTCAGCACGCCGGCCGCCAGCAGGACCAGGGTGGGGCTCATCGCCGGCGGTCAGCGACTGCCGACCTGGCCGCGCAGCGCGGCGAGCACCTCGATGGCGGCACGCCGCGTCGGCTGGTGCACCAGGGCGCGCAGCCGCAGCGCCACCGCCGACAGCCGATGGCCGGTGGCCTCGGCGATCTCCGCACGGGCGGCGGACATGCGCGCATCGAAGAACCGCAGCACCGACTTGTCCTGCGCGATCGCGGCGGCGCGATGGCGCTCGGCGACCATCCGCATCGCGACCACCCGCAGATCCATCTTGCCGGTCATGTTGCCGGGCCGATGCATCAGATAGTCGGCCAGGATCGTCGGCACCACGCCAACCGGCGCGAGGGTGGCCAGGGTGAGCCACAGATTCCAGTCCTCCGCCGAGCGCAGCGTCTCCCGAAACCCGCCGACGCGGTGCAGCAGATCGGCGCGCACCACCACGGTGGAGGTCCCCACCACATTCTCGGCGAACAGCGCCGCCACCGGCTTGTCGAGCAGGAAGGCCGCACCGTGCGTCTCGCATTGTGCGGATTCGCAAATTGCGGCGAAGCGGGGCCAAAAGGCGAAACAGCCGCCCCGATCCTCGCCGGACACGGTGACATGCCGATAATCGGTGAAGGAAAAGCAGACCTCCGGGTGCGCCCGATGCAGCGCCAGCTGGGCGTCCAGCTTGCCCGGCAGCCAGCGGTCATCGGCATCCAGAAAGGCGATCAGCGGCGCGCGGGCGGCCGAGATCGCCAGATTGCGGGCGCGCGAGGGGCCGCCACGCGCGCCATGCAGAAAGCGAACACGCTTGTCCCGCACGGCAAGTTCGCCAAGCCAGGCGAGCGTGCCGTCGGTCGAGCCGTCATCGACCACGATGATCTCCGCCCGCGGATCCGCGCCCACCGAGGCGATCGCGTCAGGCAGCCAGACCAGCGCATCGCAGGTCGGGATGACCACACTCAGTTCGGGAATCCGGTCCATTGTCGGTCCTTCGGTCCGCGCCTGCGCGCATGCGGGTTGAAACAGCCGGCCAGGCGTCCTGCCGGATCGGCGCTGTCGTCCTGATCGGTGCTGCATGGCGCAGGCCAGTATTTTTGGCGGAATTGCGTTGCAAATTGCGACGTGTTTCGCGGATTTCGCTTGCCACCCCCATGGCACAGCCGATGCAGCAGGCCCCCCGTCGCCGCCTGACCCGGGTGGCCCTGCGAGGAGCAACCGCCATGATGCATTCCCACGCCGCCAGCCGCCCGCTCACCATCCTGTATGTGCTGGCCGCCTTCCCGGTGCTGTCGGAGACCTTCGTCAGCAACGAGATCCGCGCCATGCGCCGCCTCGGCCACCGCGTCGTGCCGCTCGCCCTCACCCCGCATGACGGCCCGTTCCAGCCGAACGACGCCGCCCTGCGCGACGAAACGCTGCATCTGGGCGGCATTCCCACCCTGCGCGCCTTCACCGCCGCCGCGGCGAACCCCGCCGGCATGGCCGCCGCGGTGAGCTTCGCCAACGCCCAGACCGGCCTGCCCGCCAAGTCACTGCTGCGTGCCGCCTGCCGCGTGGCGCTCGCCGCCCGTCAGCATGGCTGCACCCACATCCACGCCCATTTCGCCCACTCGGCCACCGCCACCGCCATCGCCGCGGCCAAGATCGCCGGGCTGAGCGTCTCCTTCATCGGCCATGGCTATGACATCTACGGCACCCCCTCAGACCTCGCGCTGAAACTCGCCAACGCCGATGTCGCCGTCGCCACCTGCGAGGACATGCGCGAGGACTTCCTCCGCCTGTGCCCAGGCGCGGAGGTGACGGTGATCAGCTGCGGCATCGATCCCGAGCAGTTCACCCCGGTCGCCGGGCGCAGCAACGGCCGCCTGCTGGCGATCGGCCGCCTCGCCCCGCAGAAGGGCTATCCGGTGCTGTTCGAGGCGCTGGCCCGCATCCCCGCCGACCGCCGCCCCGCGCTCGACATTGTCGGCTCCGGCGCGCAGCAGGCCGAGCTGGAAGCCATGGTCGCGCGGCTGGAGCTGGGCGATTGCGTCAGCTTCCTCGGTCGCCGCTCCAGCGAATGGATCGCCGACGAGGGGCCGCGCTACCAGGGCTTCGTCGCCCCCTACGTGTTCTGCGAGGACGGCGACCGCGACACCTGCCCGGTCTCGGTGAAAGAGGCCGCCGCGATGGGTCTGCCGGTCGTCGCCTCCTATCTGATGGGCATGAAGCAGACGGTGCATCGCAGCTCCGGTCGGCATGTCATGCCGGGCGACGTGGACGAGCTCGCCGCGGCGATCGAGTGGCTGGCCGGTCTGCACCCGCACACCCGCCGCGAGCTCGGCTCGTCCGGCCGCACCCGCATGCAGGCCGGCTACACCATCGCGCACCAGGCAATGAAGCTGACCGACGCCATCGCAATGGCCCAGCTGCAGCGGGCCGTGCCGTGCGCCGCCTGATCCAGCGCGGCGCGGGCCTCACCACGCGCATCACCACGCGAATCCCGGCCGGCCTGCGCGTCACGCTGGCCTACGCGCTGGCGATCGCCTGGACCAAGGCGCTGGCGATGCTCACCGTGCCGATGCTGACCGGCATGCTCTCCCCCGCCGATTACGGCCGGCTGGAGCTGCTGAGCTCCGCCGGCGAGATCGGCGGGCTGATCGCCGGCGCCGGCCTGGTCGACACGCTGTTCCGCTTCGGCGGCGCGCCCGGCACACCGGCCGGCGCACAGACGGCCCGCGTGGCGGGCCTCGCGCTGATGATCTCCTGCGGCGTGTTGGCGCTGGTGGCCGCCCTCTCCGGCCAGATTTCGGCGGCCATGCCACTGGCCACCCCGCGTGGCGACATTCTTCTGCTCGGCGCCGCCGTCGCGCTGGAATCGGCGATCGGCGTGCCGCTCGGCTGGCTGCGCATGAACCGCCGCGCCGGCAGCTTCGCCGCCATCACCATGCTGCGCGCCACGCTGCAGGCCGGCCTGGTGGTGGCACTCGTCTGGACCGGCCATGGCGTCGAGGGCGTGCTGTGGGCGGGCTGCGTCAGCTGCATCATCATCGCCTCGCTGCTCACCGTGCGGCAGGCGCGCGAGACCGGCCTCGGCTTCGCCCCGCGCGAAAGCCTGCGGCTGCTCGGCTACGGCCTGCCGCTGCTGGGCGGCGGGCTGGCGAGCTTCGTGCTCGGCACCGCCGACCGCTGGCTGCTGGCCGGCCAGGTCTCGCCCGAGCAGCTTGGCCATTACGGACTGGCCGCCAAGGTGGCGCTGATCGTCGCCCTGGTCGCGCAGCCCTTCGAGCTCTGGTGGTATCCGCAGCGCATCGCGCTGTCGCGCAGCGCCGAGGGCATCGCCCGCTCCGGCCGCGTGGTCGGCGCCGGGGCGGCCGCGCTGATGCTGGCCGGCGCGGCGATTGCGCTGGCCGCGCCCACCCTGGTCGGACTGCTCGCCCCGGCCAGCTACGCGCCGGCCGCCAGCATGGTCGCGCCGCTGGTGCTCGCGCTGGTCTGTCAGCTGCTGAGCAGCATGGCCAATGTCGGCTGCTATGCCCGCGCCAGCTCCACCCAGCCGATGGCGGTGAACGCCGCCGCGGCCGGCGTCGCGCTGATCTTCTACCTGCTGCTGATCCCCGGGATGGGCGTGCGCGGCGCGATCATCGCCACGGTGATCAGCCAGGCCGCGCGGCTGGCGATGTTCGCCACCCTCTCGCAGCGCTCGGTGCGCATCGTCTGGCCGCTGCGCCGGCTGCTCGCCACCGCCACCGCCGCGATCGCCACCGGCGCGGTGCCGCTGCTGCTCGCCCCTGGCCTCAACACCACCCTGCTCGGTGGCGCGCTTCTTGCGCTGACCGCCCTGCTGGCGACGGTCACCATCCTCGACCCGATGCCGCGCCCTCGCATCCTGCGAGCGATGGAGGCCTGAGATGAGCGAAGCCCTGGTGCGCGCCAACCTGTCCCGAGCCGGGCAAAGCCGGTCCGGCCAGATCATGCTGGCGCTGTGCGCCTGCCTGGTCGCCGCGGGCGCGCTGATGGCGCTGCCGAACCCGGCCGTCATCGTCGCCATCGGCATGGTGCCGATCGCGCTGGTGCTGGCCTTCTGCAACCCGTTCCTGCTCTGCCTCGCCTTCCTGCTGTTCAGCTTCTTCCGCCTCCACGAGGCCTTCCCGGTGCTGAACCCGCTGCATATCCCGCAGGCGCTGGCGATCGGCACGCTGCTGGTGCTCGGCACCCACATGGTGTTCCGCCGCATCGAGATCGCCTGGACACCGGAGCTGAAACTCTTCTCGATCTTCTTCGGCCTGATCACCGTCGGCGTGCTCGCCGCGACGGGGCGCGACCTCGCCATCGCCTACTGGACCGACACCTTCGTGAAGATCGGCATCATGGTGTTCGCCATCGCCTCGCTCGCCCGCAAACCCTCGGACTTCGCGATGGCCGCCCGCGCGATCGTCATCGCCGGCATGATGGTGGCGTTCGTGGCGATCTATAACAGCGCGCATCAGATCGGCCTGGTCGAGGGCACCCGCGTCACCATCGGCCGCGACATCGGCTCGGTGCTCGGCGATCCCAACGATCTCTCGCTGGTGCTGGCCTTCCCGATGAGCTTCGCCGCCGCCCTGCTGCTGACACCGAAAACCGGCTTCTTCGGCCGCGTGCTCGGCATGGTCGGTATCGT
>CAIVDX010000362.1 GCA_903904805.1 uncultured Rhodospirillales bacterium | reverse complement strand
GGCGAGGCAGGTCTTGTCGATCTGATCGGGATCCTCGGCTATTACGCGCTTGTCTCGATGACGCTGAACTGCTTCGAGATCGGCTTGCCGGAGGCGCTGGCGCCAGAGCTCTGATTGCCCCGCAAAGACCGCGCCACCATGCAATACCAGACCAGGCTGTGTGCTCGGTGCCGGGCCCCACGCTGGCGCATCGGCTGATGCATGGCGACACGCTGTTCATGGAGCAGCGATAATCGTCGCGGTAACGTCATAAGCCGGCCGCCAGTAACCAGGATGCAAGCCGGCGCGAAGTGGCTATGATGCGGCCATAGCTGCACTGCAAACGGAGGTTGTCTGATGGCTCTCAAGGGAAAAGTGGCTCTGGTGACCGGCTCCACCAGCGGGATCGGCCTGGGCATCGCCGAGGCGCTTGCGGACGAAGGTGCCGATATCGTGATGAACGGCTTTGGCGATCCAGCACAGATCGAAACGGTTCGCGCCGATCTTGCCGCCCGTGGCGTGCGAGTGGTCTATTCGCCGGCCGATATCTCCAAGCCCGCCGACTGCGAGGCGATGGTGAAGCTGGCGCATGACAGTTTCGGCAGCCTCGACATTCTGGTGAACAATGCCGGCGTTCAGTATGTGTCTGATATCGCCGATTTCCCCGCCGAGCAGTGGGACCGGGTGATCGCGATCAACCTTTCCGGCGCCTTCCACGCGATGCATTTCGCCATCCCCGGCATGAAGGCGAAGGGCTGGGGCCGTATCATCAACATCTCATCGGCCCACGGCCTGGTCGCAAGCCCGCAAAAGGCCGCCTATGTCGCCGCCAAGCACGGCATCATCGGCCTGACCAAGGTGGCCGCTCTTGAGCTCGCCAATGATGGCATCACCACCAACTCCATCTGTCCGGGGTGGGTGCTGACCCCGCTGGTGCAGAAGCAACTGGAGGATCGCGCGGCGAAGGAGGGCACCAGTGTCGAGGCGATGGCGCAGGAGTTCCTCAAGGAGAAGCAGCCGATGCTGCAATTCTCCACCGCCAAGGAGATTGGCGGCCTTGCGGTGTTCCTGTGCTCGGACAATGCCAAAACGATCACCGGCACCTCGATGTCGATCGATGGTGGCTGGGTCGCGGAGTAGCCCTCAGCCCGCTTTGGCGTGGGAGAACAGCTGCAGCACGAGCACGCCGGCCATGATCAGCCCAATGCCGATCAAGGCTGGCGTGTCCAGCGCCTGTTTGTAGATCACCCAGCCGAGGATCGAGATCAACGTCATGCCAATGCCGGACCAGATGGCGTAGGCCACGCCCACCGGAATAGCCCGCAGGGTGAGCGAGAGAAAGAAGAACGACACCGCATAGCCGGAGACCACCGCCAGGGATGGCAGCAAACGGCTGAACCCGTCTGACGCGCGAAGCGTTGTCGTTGCCGCCACCTCCGCGCAGATCGCCAGCAGCAGGTAAAGATACGCCATAAGGTCTCCAAGCTCGCCATTTCACTCCCGCGAGATTTACAGAAGCTTTTTATTCTTTTTTAAAGATGAAGCTTTTACGTTGCTTTTTGCCTACGGCGTCAGACCAGCGAGGGGTAGCTGCCGCCATCCAGATGCAGGTTCTGGCCGGACATGTAGCCGGCGAGGTCGCTGCACACAAAGGCGCACATCGCACCGAACTCCTCCGGCCTGCCCAGGCGTCGTGCGGCGATCGAGGCAACCTGGGCGGCGCGCGCGGCGTCGTAGCTGATGCCGTCGCGCTTGCTGGTCTGCTCGGCCATGAAATGCTGGCGGTCGGTATCGAAGCGTTCGGGCAGCAG
>CAIVDX010000361.1 GCA_903904805.1 uncultured Rhodospirillales bacterium | reverse complement strand
CTGATCTCTCCGTGCGGGGGTCGGCTTCCCCCCTTGATCGGCCCATGCTCAACTTGACCCGCCGCGGTGGCAACACCGCGGCGGCTTTTTTTTCAAAGCCGTTAGAGTGCGTCGGCGATTTTAAGAAACTCCGTGGTCGTGTGCGTCTCCGCGCGCCGCTCGGCGTCGATCCCCACCCGCGCGAGCAGTGCCTCACCACCCAAAGACTTCAATGATCCACGCAGCATCTTGCGCCGCTGGCCAAACGCCGCCTCGGTCACCTTCTCGAGCCTGGCGAGCAGCTCCGGTGGCGGTCGATCCGCCAGGGGCCGCAGCCGCACCACCGCGGAGTCCACCTTGGGCGGCGGGCTGAACGCGCCAGCCGGCAGTCGCAGCGCGATCTCGGTGCTGCACACCGCCTGCGCCAGCACCGACAGCCGCCCATAGGCCGCACTGTTCACCTCGGCACAGATGCGCTGGGCAACCTCCAGCTGAAACATCAGCAGCATCTGCTCCCATTCGCCGGCCTGGCGCAGCCAACCGACCAGCAGCGGCGTGGCGACGTTATAGGGCAGGTTCGCGATGATCTGCCGCGGGGCGGGCACACTGGTCGCATCGAAGCGGCGCGCATCACCCTCGATCACCCGCAGACGTCCATCCGAGACCGCCTCCAGCTCAGCCAGCGCGGCAATGGCGCGGCGATCGAGTTCGATCGCCAGCACTGAGACTGCGTCGCTCTCCAGCAATGCGCGCGTCAGGCCGCCGGGGCCAGGTCCAACCTCGATGACATGCCGCCCGGCGAGTCCGCCGGCGACGGCGGCGATTCGGCCGGTGATCGCCGGGTCCAGCAGAAAATGCTGGCCGAGCGACTTTTTCGCATCCAGCCCATGCCGCGCGATCACCTCGCGCAGCGGCGGCAGCTGGGGCAGACGCGCGGTCAGGAGTCGCGCCGCTGGATCACCGCGCGGCGGCGCAGATCGTCAAGCAGCTGACGGGATGCGAGTTCGGCGCGCTCATTGATGATCTGGTTGGCCAGCTCGGCCTTCGGCGGCGCCGCGTCGTTGCTGACCTCACGCGAGCACACCATGATCACCGCGATGCCGTCGGGGGCAACGAGCGGACCGGTCGCCTTGCCCGCCGGCAACTCACCCAGGATCGCCCGCAGCTGCGGCGGATTGAGTGCCTCAAGCTGCACTTCCCCCGGGTCGGACGGCCGCTGGTTGCCCATCGCCGCGTTGGCGGCCTCGACCTCGTCACAGCTCTTCGCGTTTTTCGACAGGGCCTGCGCCTTGGCCAGCATGTCCTGCTGCTGCGGCGTCGGCGCGCTGGGCACCAGCGTCGAGGCGAAGGCGAAATAGGCCTGGCGCACATGCAGCACCGTGGCGGTCTCACGGCCCAGCTCGCGCTTGCCGCGTACCGTCACCACCGCATACCCGCCGGCCACCTTCTGCGCGTTGCTGATCGCACCGGCCGGCATCTGCGCCACCAGCGCGGCCACGCTCGCATCGAGCTGGTCCGGCCGCACCCAGCCCAGATCGCCGCCCTGCAGGGCCGTCTGGCCCGAGCTGAACTGCGCGGCGACGATGGGGAACGGTGCGCCCGAGCGCAGCTGGGTGATCACCGCCTCGGCGAAGCGCTGGGCGTCGGCATCCTGCGTGGGCTGATCGACCGGGATAAAGATCTCGCTGACCCGATATTGCGGCTGGCCAACCTCTGCCTTCAGCCGGGCGATGCGATCATTGATGTCGCGATCGCTCACATCCGCGGCCTGGCCCAGCTCCTCGCGGATCACCCGCACCCAGCCCAGCTGCACCCGCAGCTGATCCACCAGCGTGCGCATCGCCACACCCTGGCCGGTCAGGCTGTTGCGCAGCGCGCCCGGCGCCATGTTGTTGCGCCGCTCGATGTCCTTGATCGCATTGGCGATGTCGGCGTCACCAATCACGATCTTGCGCCGCTGCAGCTCCTGCAGCTGCAGCTTCTCGTCGATCAACGACTTGGTGATCTGCGGCGACAGCCGGTCCGCCATTTCCGGCGACAGCCGCAGCCCGGTGGACAGCGTGAACAGCCGCACCCGGTTCTGCACATCCTCGCGGCTGATCACCGACCCGTCGACCACGGCGACGATGGAATTCAGCGACGGCAGCTCGGCCTTTTTCAGCGTCGGTGCCGCGCTCGAGATCGGCGCGCGCGGCCCGGCCAGCGCGCGCGCAGTCGGCGCGGTCGGGTGCGGCGCCATGTTCGGTCCGGCACCGCCGGGGCCACTGGTCTGCGCCATCGCGCCGCCGCCAAGCAGGCAGCCTGCCAGCAGCAGCATCGCGGCATGACGGGTTGAGGTGGTGCGCGGCATCGCGGTCTCTCTCGGTGTGACCGGGCGCGGCGCGCCCGGCATGGGATTGTCAGGTCTGGACAGGCTCGGGACGGTCAGAAGGCGTGGAACCCGAACTGGCCGACGGTCTTGAAGGTCAGCTGGATCAGGAAGGCCGACGCCCCGTTATCGCCGTTGAACGAGGTATATCGTTTGTAGGCGTTGAAGGCGACGATCAGGCACTCATTCTCCCAGCTCGCGGTCGCCCCCATCGCAACCAGCGAGCCGGTCTGGATATCGGTGCGGACATAGCCGCTCAGCCGATACGCGTCGATATGCGCCGTCATCGAGACCAGCGCCTCGTTGCGCGGCACCGCGCTGACGATGGAGGTCTGCTGCGCCGCACCGGGGGCCGCATCATACAGATTGAACGGGTTGGTGGTGGTGTAAACATAGCCCACGCCGAAGCGCACGTTCGAAGCGCCGAAGCCGGCGATCGCCTCGCCATACCTGATCGTTCCGTTGGTATGATCGAACCGGCCGCGGGCAGTGATGTCGAAATAGCTGATCGGCGCCAGCGTGATCCGCCCGACATAGTCCGACATATAATCCGTCAGGCCGGAGCCTACCGGAAAGGTGTCGTCGCGATGCATTTTGTAGCTGCCGCCCACCAGCGTGTCGATCATCCCGCCAGCGGGGAAGAACCAGGCGCCATGCAGCCCGGCATTCACGCGCACCCCGCCTTCCTGCCGATCAAGCCCGGGCCAGCGATTCCAGGCGAACAGATTCTGATCGGTGAACTGCAGGTCCAGACTGTCTTCGTTCGGGATACGATAATTGTCGGAACTGCCGGTGGGTGAGGCGGCGATCATCTGCACGATCGGCTCGATCACCTGGCGGCCGGTCTCCGCGTCGCCACGAGCCCAGGGCATGCGCCACTCCACCGCACCCTGCGGCAGCGCGCGCACCAACGAATCGGACGCGATGGCCGAGAAGTTCGGCGCCAGGTTCAAACCGGATGCGTTATAGCCCGCCGCCGTGCCATGCACCGAGAATTTCCAGAGCCCGCCGAGATCATCCTGCAGCGGCAGATCATAGGTGGCGATCAGCGCGGCGCGCTGGGTGCGCGTGCCGACCTCGCGGTAGATGTTGTAGGCGTTGGCATCCACACTCCAGTGCCCGCCGAGCAGATCGGGCTCGCCGTAAAAGGAATAGATCACGTGTGGCGCAACCAACGGCAGGGCGGTGGCGATCACCTGATTGGTGAGCCCCTGGAACGAGAGTGTATCGATCCGCAGATATGCCCCCTCGCCAAACGCCTCGGTGTAGAGGCGGCTGACCATCGCGGCCCCGGTGGCCGAGGGGATGCGATAGTCGCGCAGATAGGTCGAGGAACTGGCGACGTTGATGTCATAGCCGTAGCGCCAGCTGTCGTCGAAGTTGAACTGGCCCTTGGCGAACAGATGCCCGGCGAGGCCGTTATCATTGGCGATCGAGCCGCTGATCGTGGTCTGGCCATCATTGAACATGCGGCGATATTCCAGGCCGACCTGGGTGCCCAGCTTTGAGGTCAGGGTCGGCGCGATGGTCATGTCCGACTGGTCGTCCAGCACCGCGTAGTAGGGCTGTTGCCAGAACGCGCCGACATGGCTCGCGGTGCCGATGAACGGCGGCAGCAGCCCGCTGCCGCGACTGACCGACGGATCCACCGAGTAGAAATAAGGGGAGTATCCAACGGGAATGCCGAACACGTCGAGAAACGCGTCGGAGAACTCCATCCGCTGATGCTCGGAATCCTCCACCGCCGAGGCGGCGCG
>CAIVDX010000360.1 GCA_903904805.1 uncultured Rhodospirillales bacterium | reverse complement strand
CGGTCGCCATGGCGATCCCCAGATCCGCCTCCGCGAGCGCCGGCGCGTCGTTGATGCCATCGCCCACCATCGCGACCGGCCCGGTTTTGCGCAGTGCAGCGACCGCCGCCGCCTTCTGGTCAGGAGCCACCTCGCCACGCGCATCATCCAGCCCAAGCTTGGCGGCGATGAACGCGACGGCTGCCTTGTTGTCGCCCGACAGCATGGTGCAGACGAGCCCCCGCGCGCGCAGCCGGGCGATGGCATCATGCGCCTCCGGCTTCAGTGCGTCGGCGAACGAGATCAGGCCGATCAGCCGCGCATCCGGCGCCGCCTCGGCAAGATACGACACCGTGGCCCCCTGCCCGGCCAGCTCCGCTGCATCACTGGCGAGCGGCGCGACATCGATCTCGTGTGCTTGCATCAGTTTGGCGTTGCCCAGGATCAACTCGCGCAGGCCAACCATGCCGCTCACCCCCTGGCCGGGAATGGCGATGATCTCGTCAGCCGGCGCCGCGCAGGCCTCGGACAGCACCGCGCGCGCCAGCGCATGCTCGCTGCCGACCTGGAGCGACGCGGCCAGATGCAACAATTCTGATGGCGTGCCCTCGCGAGCGATCACCTTCGCCACGGTTGGCTTGCCGACCGTCAGCGTCCCGGTCTTGTCGAACACCACCTGTCTGATGCGACCGGCCACCTCCAGCACAGCGGGATCACGGATCAAAATCCCCGCCCGCGCCGCCGCCCCGGTGCCTGCCATGATCGCGGTCGGCGTTGCCAATCCCAGCGCGCACGGGCAGGCAATCACCAGCACCGAGGCCGCCGCCAGCACCGCCGCCTGCGGCGTCGCACCGATCGCCAGCCAGATAACCAGCGTCAGCAAAGCCGCGGCGATCACGCTCGGCACGAAGATCGCGCTCACCCGATCCACCAGCCGTTGAATCGGCGGCTTGGCCGACTGCGCCGCCTCCACCAGCCGCACCATGCGCGCCAGCGTCGTCTCGCCCCCGACACGCGTCGCCCGCGCCACCAGCCGCGCCGACCCGTTCAGCGCACCGGCCGTCAGAGCTGCGCCGGGCACCTTATGCACCGGCATGCTCTCCCCGGTCATATGCGATTCGTCGACCGAGCCGATGCCTTCCACCAGTTCGCCATCCGCCGGGATGCGCGCGCCCGGCAGGATCACCAGCATGTCGCCCACGGCGACGCGCCCGACCGGCAACGAAACCTCCACCCCATCACGCCGAACCAACGCGGTGGTGGGCCGCAGTGCAGCCAGCCCACGGATCGCCGAGGCCGTCTGCGCCCGCGCCCGTGATTCCAGCGCCCGGCCGAACAGGACCAGCGCGATGATGACTGCCGAACTCTCAAAATACAGTGGACCAGGCACCGGCCCGAACATGTTCCAGCAGGACAGCGCGAACGCCGTCGTGGTGCCCAGCACCACCAACGTGTCCATATCAGCGGCCCCCGCCCGCAGCGCTGTCCACGCGCTGCGATAGAACGCGCTGCCTGGCACCAGCTGCACGAAGACCGCCAACGCCAGCGCGACATAGGGCGGCAGCATCACGTGCACGCCGAACGCCATCAACAGCATCGGCGCCGCGAGAATCAGAGCCGGTGGACCCGCGAGCCAGACCGGCCGCCAGGGTACCAGCTCCGCCACCTCGTCGACGTCCGCGACATGGCTGCCGAACCCCGCCGTCTCCAGCGCCGCGATCAACACCGGCGCCGTTGCCGCGCCCGTGACCTCGGCGCGTTCGGTGGCCAGATTGACCACGGCGGAGTCCACACCAGGCACACGCGCGAGCGCCTTCTCCGCGCGGGCGACGCAGGAGGCACAGGTCATGCCCTCGATGGTGAGTGTGAGTGTCATCAGCAAGAGATGGGGAGGCGAAGGGAGAAAGTGAAAGGAGGCACGTTCTTTTTTGAAAAAAAGCACCAAAAACTTCTATGATTCTGGTAACCGCGCCACGATCTCAGTCCGTAAGAGCCGAGATCTCGATGCGGATACCAAACAAGAAAGAGTTTTTGCTTCTTTTCAAACAATAAGCGCTTGGCTTAGCTTTCCTGAAACGCCACCAAATCCACCTCCACCAACGCGTCCCTTGCCAGCCCCGTCACCCCGACACACGTCCGAGCCGGCAGCTTTCCCGCCGGGAAAAACCCCGGCCAGATCGCGTTCATCGCCGCATAGTCACGCTGAAACTCGGTCAGATACACCCGCGCCTGCACCACGTGCGCGAGCGTCAACCCCACCCCGCCCAGCACAATCTCCAGGTTGGCCATCACCTGCCGCGTCTGCGCCTCCACGCCCTCGGGCAGTGGTGCGCTGTCATCCTCTGGGAATGTCGGCATCTGTCCGGTGACGAACACCCAGGGGCCGACGCGCACGCAATGGCTGAACGGCGCAACCGGCGTCGGGGCGCCTGGGATCATCAGATAGTCGGGGGTCATGGTGCATCCTTATGTGCGTGGCGGCCAACAAACCGCCGCCAGCCGATCAGGCCGACATCGGTGCGCGAGAGCATCTCCGGGCCGATGATCACGCTCTCGACGACTTTCTTGTCCTGGCCGGAGAAGATCCAGTCATGTGCCCAGCCGCGATAGAGCGCGTAATGCACCCGATCCTTGATCTCGCGCCACAGACCCATCCGCTTGAAGCAGTTGATGTTGAACAGGCGGGTATTGTTCGCGTCGATCGGCAACAGCCACTGGATCAGGAAATACTCGGCGTGTGGGCGTGCGACGATCACCATGCCCGGCAGGCGCGACTGGGTGGGCGTCTGCACCCCGTGCTCCTTATAGGCCGGCGTCTCATGCCAGTTGCCACGCACCCCGCGGCCATGCGGCTTCATAAAACGGTGCCATTTGCTCGGTGGAAAGCTGCCCAGCCCGGGGAACTCCGCTGAGTTGATCCCCCCCTCGCCGCGCACCCCCATCGAGCGACCATTGCCGTGATCAACGACCGAGAGCGTTAGATTGAACGGCGGCACCGGCTGAAAGAACAGCTCCGGCGCGTTGCCATGCACGTAGGGACCGTGATGCTCGTTGGTCCAATTGTCGGCCAGAACCCGCCAATTGCAGGCATAGTCTGTCCAGGCCGAGATGGTGAAGAATGTGGACCGGTCGGCGATCAGGTTGGGCACATCGTCCTCGAAGGCGGGCGGCGTGCCATCGCCAAGATAGATCCAGATCAGCCCGTTGCGCTGCGTCGCCGCGTAGGACTTCACCTTCGCCCGTCCGGGGATTTTGCTCTCCGGCCCCTCCATGATGGCGGCGACGCACTCGCCCGCGCCATTGAACGTCCAGCCATGATAGGGGCAGCTCACGGTCGCCTTGAACTGGCACTTGCCGAGTGAGAGGCGCGCGCCGCGATGGGGGCAGCGATTATCCAGTGCGTACACATTCTGCCCGTCACGAAACAGCACCAGCTCCTCGCCGAGCGCCATCACCTTCTTCGGCTTGCCGCGGAGTTTCCAGGCGGCGAGAACCGGATACCAATAGTCGCGCAGCCCCAGCACGGGCAGACCAAAGGCAGCGAACGGGTCGGTGGCGGCCTGGCGGCCAGTGGCGACGCCGTTCCCGAGGCCGGCGCCGGGCGTGATCTCATCCATGGTCTGTCTCCTGGCGTTGGGAGATTGGTAGCAAGCGAGGTGCCAGCGTCCGCTGATTGGAGCGAAGCGCCGGCGCCCCCCTGGCAAGCCTTTTGCACCCTAAAGGCTCAAAACTGCCAGGAGCCGCTACGATGACCATCTCCCGCCGCGCCGTTCTCGCCAGCGCGCCACTGCTCGCCGCCCCCGCTATTATCTCGGCCCGCGGCCAGTCCAAACGCGCTGTCACCTTCACCCTGCCTTGGGTCGCAGAGGGCTCGAACCTGGTCGCCTATGTCGCCAAGGAGCGCGGCTATTGGGACGAGGCCGGGCTCGATGTCACCGTCTCCCGCGGCTTTGGCTCCGGTGCCGCTGCCCAGGCGGTGGGCGCGGGCAAGTTCGATTTCGGCCTCGCCGCGGCCTCTGCCGGCATCCAGCAGGCGGCGAAAGGACTGCCGGTGATCGCCATCGCCTGCTCCGGCTACGACTCCACCATGGGCGTGGGCGTGCTCGGCGACAGCCCGATCAAGTCGCCCAAGGATCTCGCCGGCAAAACCCTCGGCTGCACACTCAATTCCGGTGAGTATCCGTTCCTGCCGACCTTCTTCCGCAACGCCGGCATCGACCCCGACAGCGTGAAGATCCAGGGCACCGACCCGCAGGTCCGCACCCGCGTGCTGATCGAAAAGCAGGTGGATGCGATCTCGGGCTACGCAATATCGATCGCGCCCGTTGTCGGCGCACAGAACATCCCCGTGCGTTTCATGCTGTTCAGCCAGGCCGGCCTGAAGCAGTACAACAACATGCTGCTCACCACCAAGGCGATGGTGGCGAAGGAGCCGGACCTCTGCCGCGCCATCGCGGTCGGCCTCGGCAAGGCCAACCGTGACGTGATGCTCGACCCGGAGGGCGCGATGAAGAGCTTCTTCAAGCTCGTCCCCGAGGTTGGCATGACCGCTACCGGCCGTGCCAACACCAAGATCGGCACCGGCATCTACCTGGTGAATCTGATCGACGCCGCCGCCAAGCAGCACGGCATCGGCTACTCCGCCCCGGCCGAATACGATTCCATGATCGATATGGTGATGAAATACGCCGTCTCCGAGGGCGACAAGCGGCCCGCACCGTCGGATGTGTTCACCAATGATTTCATCGGCGACATCAAGCTGACCGCCGACGAGTGGGCCAAGGTGGAGGCGCTCGCGGCTCCCTATCGCCAATACGTGTCCTGATTCAGTAACGCCCGATGCTGAACGAGGGTTTCCGCGATTTCCTGGCGCGGCTGCGCGCGGCCGGCCAGATGGCCGACCTCGGCCAGCCGGTCAACCTCATGCACCTGCCGGCTCTGGTGGACCAGGCCCCGGCCGCCATCTGCCTGCATCAGCCCATTGGCTATGACATGCAGGTGGTCTCGGGTCTGGTCCGCACGCGTGAGCGTATGCTGCTCGCCGCTGGCAGTGAGACCATGGCCGACCTCGGCGCGCGCATCGGTGCTGCCATCGAGCGGCCGATCGCCGCCCAGATGATCGCCGGACCCGCGCCGCAGGAGATCGTGATCTCCGGCGACGATGTGGACCTGTTCAACCTGCCAGTCCCGCTCAGCGCCATTCATGACGGCGCCCCCACCATCACCGCCGGTGTGGTGATCGCCCGCGACCCGGAATACGGCCTCAATGCCGGCGTCTACCGGCTGATGGTGAAGCAGCGGAACATCACCGGCATCGACATCGTCACCCCCAACAATCTGCGCCGCTACAATGAGCGCGCGATGGCCCGCGGCGAGAGCCTGCCGATCTCCGTCAGCCTCGGCGTTCACCCGATCGACATGCTGGGCGCGGGCTATCGCAGCCCGCTCGGCTCATCCGAACTCGGTCTCGCCGGTGGCCTGCGCGGCGCCCCTGTCGGCCTCGCGCCCTGCGGCACCAGCGATCTTCCCTATATCGCTGATGCCGAGATCGTGCTGGAGGGCGAAATTCTCCCCTCCGGCTGGACCCACCCGGAAGGACGCTTTGGCGAGTTCACCCGCCTGATGGGCGCGCTGCACTGGAACCCGCTGGTGCGCATCAACGCGATCCGCATGAAGCCCAAGCCCATCTTCTACGCCCTGCACATGCCGTGGGAAAATGTCTGGCTCGGCGCCCCCACCCGCTATTCGGCGATCGCGCGATCGCTGGATGTCGCTGGTGTGGCCTGGAAGGACATCAACGTCACCCTCGGCGGTTGCGCCTTCTGGCATGCGGTGATCTCCATCCGCAAACAGGCGGGCGAAGGCAAGAACGCCCTGCTCGCGGCCTTGTCGGTGATGGATCTGAAGCAAGTGACGGTGGTGGACGACGATATCGACGTGTTCGACCCCGTCGACGTCGAATTCGCCGTCGCCACCCGCGTGCAGGCCGACCGCGATGTGGTGATCGTCTCCAACGCCCGCGCCAAGCCCCTCGATCCCTCGCTGATGCCCACCCCCGGCCGCGTGCCGACCACCGCGAAAATGGGCATCGACGCCACCATCCCCGAAGGCCTGCCGCATGAGCGCTTCGAGCGCATCGCCTATCCGCGCGCCGACAGCATCGATGTGCAAGGCTATATCGACGGCAAATCAGACACGCCCACGACGGCAGAGGATGCGCGCGCGGCGATCATGGCGATCGTCACGCAGGCCCCGCTCTATTACAGTGCGCTGCTTGAAAAACTCAGCCACCTGCCCTTCCGCGCGATCACCGAGGCGGTCGGCGCGCTGAACCTCGCCGGCGAACTCTGGCAGGACCAGCAGGGCCGTCTCTGCCGCGCCGACTCGCCCCTCGCCGCACGGGTGCCGCAATGAAAAAGGCCGTCGTCGCGTTCCCCGACATCGTCACCAACTCATACTTCGCAGCACTTGCGGCAATCGAACTCGGCTGCTTCGCCGAACAGGGCATCGATGCCCGCGCCGAGCTGATCTTCCCCAGCCAGAACGCCTACGATGCCGTGCGCACCGGCCACGCGCAGTTCGTCGCCGCCCCCGCCCACTCCGCCCTGCAAAGTTTCCCGAACTACCAGGGCGTCAAACTCGCCGCGGCTCTTTCACAGGGGATGTATTGGAAGCTGGTCCTGGCGACAGCCCGGCCAGGCACGCCGGGTGATCTGAACGCGGTGAGAGGCTTGCGCATCGGCGCCGCCCCGATGGTCGAACTTGGCCTAAAGATCATGCTGCGCGAGGCCGGCATCGATCCCGAAACCGACGTCGCCATCGTCCCTGTGCCAGGTGCCGACGCCCCCGGCGCCTCCTTCGGCGTCACCGCGGCGGTCGCACTGGAACAGGGCCTGATTGACGGCTTCTGGGCGAACGCGATGGGGGCCGCCGCCGCGATCCGCTCCGGTGCCGGCCGTGTGATCCTCGACATCCGCCGCGGCCTCGGCCCTGAGGGTGCCTTTCATTACACCTTCCCCGTGCTCGCCGTGGCCGACCACCTGATCGAGAGCGATCCGGACCTCGTCGCCGGAGGCATTCGCGCCATCGTCTCCGCCCAGACCAAACTGCGCGCCGACCCGTCACTTGCCGCCAAGGTGGGCCTGGCCGCCTTCCCCGCCGAAGATGCCGCCGCCATCGAGGCCGTGGTCGCCGAGGATCTGCCTTGGACCCGTGCCGCCATCACCCCCGCCGCCATCTCCGGCCTGTGCGCATTTGCCCGTGCCGCCGGCCTGATGACGGGCAGCCCGACTTATGAGAATGTCGCCGCCACCCGCTTCACCGCCTTGTGGGGACCACAGGATGGTGAGGCGTGGTTATCGCCGGAATAGGAGGCCCCCTCACATGAGCCCACCCCCCACCCAGCGCGCCGACCTGTTGCTCAAGGGCGGCCACGTGATCGACCCCGCAAACGGAATCGATGCCGTGATGGACATCGCCATCATCGGCCAGCATATCGCCGCCGTCGGCGCCGCCGCCTCCGCGATGCCGGCCCGCAAAACGCTCGACGCCACCGGCGCGATCATCTCGCCCGGCTTCATCGACATGCATGTTCATTGCTACGAATGGGTGACGAATTTCGGTGTCCCCGCCGATGCCGCCGGCATTCATTCCGGCGCCACCACAATTGTCGACCAGGGCAGCTCCGGCGCCTGGACGGTCGGCGGCTTCAAGGCGTTCATCGCCGATCCCGCCAAAACCGACGTGCGCGCCTTCGTCTCCATCAATGTCGCCGGCGCGCTGCAGGGCGGCATGGAAGGCACCACGCTGCACAACCCGAAGATGGTCGATTTCGCCTCCTTCGCCCATATCGCCGAGACCTATCCGCAGTTGGTGCGTGGCATCAAATGCCATGGCGAAAGCGGCGGCTTCTCGCATTGGGGCACCGAGGTGTTGGGCCGCGCCGCCGAAACCGGCAAGGCCCTCGGCCTGCCCCTCTACATCCATACCGGCGAACTCTTCCCCGTCGATGAAGCCAACCGCCCCACCCCATCAGCGGTGATGGGCCAGGTGGTGCCATTCCTGAAGCCGGGCGACGTGCTGGCTCATGTCTATTCCTCGATGCCCGACGGCATCATGAGCGTGAATGAGTCGGTACCTGCCTGGCTACATGAGGCGCGCGCGCAGGGCGTGCTGTTCGATCTCGGCCACGGCATCAATCTCAGCTTCGCCATCGCCCGCAAGATGCTCGAGGCCGGCATCATGCCCGACACGCTCGGCTCCGACGTGCACGGAGATTTCTGCTCCTATCACGACTTCACCATCCTGGATTATTCGCTGATCGGCGGATTCAACAAGATGCTCGGCCTCGGCATCCCGATGGTCGACGCCATCCGCGCGCTGACCGCCACCCCCGCGCGCGTGCTTGCCGACCCCTCCATTGGCCATCTGAGCGTGGGCGCGCGCGCGAACATCACGCTGCTGCGCGAGGTCGAGGGCAGCTGGACTTTCATCGATTGCCGCCGCGAGCGCCTCACCGTGCCGCGTCGCATTCTCCCTGATGCCGTGATCATGAATGGTGAGATCATCACCCCCGATTGCGGCCTGCTGTCGGATGTGATGTCCCCCAACGAACGCCCGCGCGGCATCACGCGTGGCCTCAGTCTCGGTGCCGCCGCCATCGGCCTCGCCGCCCAATAGCACATAGGAGCCACACCATGGCCGACCAAACTCTCGTGATCGCAGCACCGCCTTTGGTCACCGTTCCAGTGCGCGGCGGCGGTGAATTCCCGGTCCGCCGCATCTTCTGCGTCGGCCAAAACTATGTCGCCCACGCCCAGGAGATGGGCTACACCGGCCGCGATGCGCCGTTCTACTTTACCAAGCCGGCGGACGCGATCGTGATGAGCGGTGCCGCGGTTCCCTACGCGCTGGAAACCGAAAATCTCCATTATGAAATGGAACTGGTCGCCTGCATCGGCGCCCCCGCCTTCCGCATCGCCGTAGATGATGCGCTCTCCGTCGTCTACGGCTTCGCCTGCGGCCTGGACATGACGCGCCGCGACCTGCAATTCGCCCTGCGCCAAAAGGGTCGCCCCTGGGACCTTGGCAAAGCCTTCGAGCAGAGCGCGATCATCTCCGAGATCGTGCCGATCGCCCAGACCGGCCCGATGGCCTCCGGCGCGATCGAACTGCGCGTCAACGGGCTCACCAAGCAATCCTCCGATCTGTCGCGGATGATCTGGTCTGTGAAGGAAATGATTGCCGATCTCTCGAAATATTATCATCTCCAGCCCGGCGACCTGATCTATTCTGGCACCCCGGAAGGGGTGGGCCCGGTGGTGCCGGGCGACAAGATAGAAGGCAGTGTCGAGAATGTCGGCACGATTGAGCTCACCATCCTGGAGCCTGAGGCATGAGCGCGCATCTCCCCGCCGGCTGGCTCGAGCTGCCGCAATCCGAGCGTGATGCCGCCTACAACAATGCCGCCGCCACCACCGGGCGCGATGCCATCGTCGCCAAGCGCGATGCCGACGGTCTGGCCTATCGCGCCGCAAACCCCGCGCATCTCGACATCCCCTACGGCCCCGGCGAACGCAACAAGTGGGACCTCTATCCCGCCAGCGAACCAGGCGCGCCCTGCATGGTGTTCATCCATGGCGGATTCTGGCAGTACAACAGCCGTGAGAATTTCGCCGCGGTGGCCACCGGTGCGCGCGCCCATGGCTGGTCCGTGGCAATGCCCGGCTACACACTCGCCCCCGCGATCTCGCTATCAGGCATCATCGGCGAATTGCACACCGCCCTTGATTGGCTCGCGGCGAACGGCAAAACCCACGGCATCACCGGCAAGATCGTGCTGACCGGCTGGTCCGCCGGTGGCCATCTCGTTGCCACCGCGATGGACCACCCCTCCGTCGTCGCCGGCATGGCGGTCAGCGGCATCTACGAGGTTGCGCCGCTGCAGAGCACCTACATCAATGAACTTCTCAAACTCTCCGACGCCGACATGTTCGCCGGCTCACCGATCCGCCAGCCGCCGAGCCGCAAGGAACTGATCCTCGCCTACGGCACCAAGGAGCTGCCGGAGATGGGACGCCAGACCCGCAGCTATCACACCTACCGCAGCGAACATCACTGCCCCGGCGCGCTGATTCCCGTGGCCGGCGCTGATCATTTCCGGATTCTGCCGGAGATGCAGGAGCCGGGCGGGGTGTTGGTGAAGGCGATGATGGGGCTGGTTTAAGGCCAGGGGGCTCGGCCCCCTGGACCCGCCCTACGGCTGAACCCCTGGGCTTAAGCGTGCCCCTTCATAAACGTCACCATCACCTCAGCAATCTCCGGCTCCAGCGGCGACCAGGCGGAATACTCCACCAAAGGCACGTCCTCGAACGTGATCGGCAGCATATGCAGTTCGCTGCCCTTGATCATCCGGGCCGCTGCCAGCCCGCTGTCGGTGTTGTGGGTGCGATCATTGCCCGGGATCACCAGCGTCGGCACGTTGATCGAGGCCAGCTGCTCCTCCGTCACGCCCATCACCGGCAGATGCCCACCATTGGAGAACAGCGTCATCCAGCGTGTCATCACGTCGATATAGAGCTTCGGATCCATCGCCATCAGCGTCGCGCGATTGGCAGGATTGGCTGCGATGCGCTCCTGATATTGCTCAGTGGCGCACACCGCCGCCATGCCACCGCGCTGCGCGGCCTCGATGAACTGGCCATAGTACATGCCAGGCAGCCGCCCCGCGGCAAACGCCCCGCCGGTCACCCGCATCAGCAGCAACGCCTTCACCTGCGAGGGATGGCGCAGCGCGGTCAGGATCGACAGCCGCGCCCCCGCTGACGACCCGCCGACAAAGGCGGGCACCGCGCCCAGATGGCGCAGCAGCGCGGCGAGATCATCGGCC
Source organism: uncultured Rhodospirillales bacterium (assembly GCA_903904805.1). Lineage (GTDB taxonomy): Bacteria > Pseudomonadota > Alphaproteobacteria > Acetobacterales > Acetobacteraceae > CAIVDX01. Next base: position 12,825 of record CAIVDX010000360.1, on the reverse strand, counting down.
CAGAGGATCTCCTCGCCCACCTCGCCCGCGATCAGAATATCCGAGGCTCCGGTATTTCGCCGGTCATGCAGCATCACCTGAAACCCCATGGCGGCGATGCGCTGCGCCAACGGGATAAACTCCTGATGTCCGCGCCGGCCGCCGGTCACAAGCGCCAGGAACGGCCCGCTATCGCCGAAGATCTGATAATATAACGAAATGCCATTGATTCTGGCGGTGGGCATTGTGACTGCTCCTGTGGTCCCCGCTGGCATCCTGATTGCAACGCGCGAGCGTCGTCAAGCCGAGGAGCCCGAAGATGTCCACCCCCCTGCCCTTCTATCGCTCCCTTTTCTTTCAGGTGGTTGTTGCCCTCGTGCTGGGCATCATCCTCGGCATGGCGGCCCCCGGTTTCGCCGTCGGATTGAAATTCTTCTCCGACGCCTTCCTCAAGCTCATCACCATGATCGTCGCGCCCATCGTGTTCTGCGTGGTGGTGCACGGCATCGCCGGCGCGGGCGATCTCACCAAGGTGGGCAGGGTCGGCGTGAAGGCACTGGTCTATTTCGAGGTGATGACAACCATCGCCCTCGCGCTCGGCGTGTTGCTTGGCTACCTGGCCGGGCCCGGCCACGGCATGAATGTCGACCCCTCGAAGCTCGATGCCGGCGCGCTCAGCGCCTATGCCGACAACGCCAAGCGCCTCTCTGGCGGCGGCATCGGCGGCTTCATCCTCAACATCATCCCGACCACCTCGTTCGACGCCCTGGCGCGCAACGATGTGCTTCAGGTGCTGTTCTTCGCGCTGCTGTTCGGCACCAGCCTCGCGCTGGTCGGCGACAAGGGAAAGCCGGTAACAACGGTCATCGAATCCGCGGCCACCGTGCTGTTCAAGGCGATGGGGCTGATCGTCAAACTCGCCCCGCTCGGCGTGCTGGGCGCGGTGGCCTATACGGTGGGCCGCTATGGCGTGGCCTCGCTGCAGCAGCTGGTGCAGTTGGTGGTGCTCTATTTCATCACGGTTTTGATCTTCGTCTTTGTCATTCTCGGCCTGGTGATGAAGCTCGCGGGCGTGAACCTGATCAAATTCCTCGTCTATCTCCGCGAGGAACTGATGATCGTGCTCGCCACCGCATCGTCCGACGCAGTGCTGCCGCAGATCATGCGCAAGCTCGAGGTGATGGGGATCCAGAAATCGGTGGTCGGCCTGGTGATCCCCACCGGCTACTCCTTCAATCTCGATGCGTTCTCGATCTATCTCACCCTTGCCGTGGTGTTCCTCGCCCAGGCCACCAACACGCCCTTGTCGATCGGCGACTTGCTGCTGATTCTCGGCATCTCGTTGGTAACATCGAAGGGAGCGCACGGAGTGCCCGGCTCCGCGATCGTGATCCTGGCGGCGACCCTCTCGGCGGTGCCGTCGATCCCGGCGATCGGGCTGGTACTGTTGCTGTCGGTCGACTGGTTCATCGGCATCGGCCGCGCGCTGGGCAATTTGATCGGCAATTGCGTGGCCACCGTGGTGATCGCCGCCTGGGAAGGCGCACTCGACCGCGATGTCGCCGCCGCTGTATTGAACGGATCGGACCTGGTGCCCGCGCCCGCGGAATAGATCTCAGAAGCTGTGATTGATGATCAGCTTCAGGAGCACCCTGTCGGATGAGGTGGTGAGCCCGAATCCCGCGCCGAACTCAACCGAGTTCGACTCGTCGATCTTGTAGTCGCCGACAGCAAAGAGCTCCTGATACGACCGGCTGAGCGGCGTCGGTGCGCTCACCGGCCCATAGCCGGCATAATGCTCAACCGCGACAGCATAATCCTCATTGATATTGTAAGCCACGCGCTCGGAGGGATTGAACTGGATGTTGGAGACGCCGTTGAAGCCGGAATCGAAAATAGGGTTCGCGATCAGGTCCCATTTGCCCAGATGCAACCCAAGGATCGGCCGCATCTCAACTGAGGGCGAGTGGTCTTCCCAATGCTTGTTGTTGAAGCTCAGCTCGAAATTCACGCCGTAGAAAAAAGTCTGCTTCGCGGCATCGGGCACCACGAACAACGTGCGCAGCTTGCCGCCATCGAACTGCGCGCCCTGTGGGGTGACGCTGTAGACCGGCAGATACACACCCAGTTCCCACCATGGCGTCACGCCATAGGCCGTCTCGAGCGTGCCGTTCCAGCTATGATTGGAGATGATCGCGCCAGGAAAGCTCGGCTGCTTCAGTCCGTTCGGCGCATAATTGTTATGCAGCGTCCCTTCGAAGCTGCCTGGCTCCGCGATCTCGGCATCATAGACCTGGATCTCATCGGTCTGCGCCCGCGCGACGGCCGGCAGCACGGCGGACGCGGCCAGCACCATGGCAAGCAGACGAGCGCGCGACATTGAGGCAAACTCCGGCATTTTGGCAGCGCCTGATGTGTTGATCCGGCGGACCATGTCAAGCGCGGCGAGAAGCAGGAGAGACCCAATGCAGATGATCCGCAATGCCTGGTCGGCGGTGGCGCGCTCGGACGAGCTGGGAGAGCGCCCACTGGGCAGAACCTTGTTCGGCGAGGCGATGGTGCTGTTTCGGACCGCAGACGGCACACCGGTCGCCCTTGGTGCGGTCTGCCCGCACAAATCGGCCCCGCTCGATCTGGGCGCGATCACCAATAACCGGATCGCCTGCCCCTATCACGGCCTGGAATTCGATCCTGCCGGCCGTTGCGTGCACATTCCCGGGCAGGAACACATTCCCGCGAGCCTGCGCGTGGCGAGTTGGCCCTGCATCGAGGCACTTGGCCTGGTATGGGCCTGGCCAGGCGATCCGGCCCGCATCGGCGCAACGCGGCCTCCGGAACTGGCGCAGTTTGGCGCGCCGGGCTGGACCTATTTTCACGGCCAGACGAGCCTGTTTCCCGCCGCGATCGACCGCGTCCTCGACAATCTGGCCGACCCCGCGCACACCAGCTTCGTGCACGCCCGCACCATCGGCGGCGCCGATGCCGCTTGTATTCCACTCGACGTGAGCGAGACCCCCGACAGCATCACCATCTCCCGCTGGATCGAGAATTCGCGGCCAGTACCAGTCATGGCAACCTACGGAAATTTCTCAGGGACAGTGGACCGCTGGCAGGTCTATCATTTGCGCCTGCCCAACATCTCGGTGGTGGATTTCGGCGCCATCCCAACCGCGGCGCCGCGCGACGAGGCAACCCGCGATCGCTATTACCGCACCTATTCCTTCGCCGCGCTGACCCCTGCCGATGCCCACAGCAAGCATTATTTCTGGCTGGTGCTCCGCAACTTCGCCGATGGCGACGTCGAAGTGTCCGCACAGATGCACGATGCCTATCTCGCTACCTTCGCCGAGGATATTGAACTGCTCGCGCGGATCGAGGCGGTGCGCGGTCACGAGCATGCGCCGGCGGAGAATCTGCTTGGCATCGATCGGGGCACCATCCGCCTGCGCCGCGCCTTGGCGGCCCGCCGCGCAGCCGAGCAGCACGACTAAATATGGCACACACGAAAAGGGGGACATCCGCAGATGCCCCCCAAGCGATCTCGCCCCGCTGGAGCCAGATTACTTCACGCTGCCCTGGATGCCAGCGACATACCAGTCAAGCGAGTCGAAGGTCTTCTCCGACATCACGGCACCGGCGGCGACCTTCTCGACGCCAGTATTGTCCTTGATCGGGCCGGCGAACGGGTTGAGCTTGCCGGAGATGATCGCGGCCTTCTTCTCCTCGAACACCTTGACCGCGGCAGGCGGAATGGCGGCATTCAGCGGCGCCATCACGACCATGCCCTCCTTCAGGCCCCAGCGCGTCGCACGGTTGCCGGTCCAGGTGCCGTCAAGAACCTTCTTGGTCTCGGCAATGTAGTATCCGGACCAATCCTCGGTGCTGCCGGTCAGTTGAGCCTTCGGGCCGTAGCTGGACATATCCGCATCGATCGAGAACGCATAGGTGCCCTTTTCCTGGGCAGCCTGGATCGAGGCCGGAGAGTCGGTGTTCTGGCCGACCACGTCAGCGCCCTTGCCGATCAGCGTCTCGGCGGCCTGGCGCTCCTTGCCCGGATCGTACCAGGTGTTCACCCAGATCGGCAGCATGGTGATCTTCGGATTGACCGCCTGCGCACCCAGCGTCATCGCGCCGATATTGCGCATCACCGAGGGGATCGGGAACGAGCCGATGAAGCCCAGCGTGTTCGACTTCGTCATCTGACCGGCGATCACGCCGAGCAGATAGAAGCCCTCCTCGAAGCGCGGCTCATAGACGACGATGCCAGGGGCGGTCTTGAAACCATTGACATGCTCGAACTTCACCTTCGGGAACAGCTTGGTGACCTTCTGAAGGGGCTCACCATAGCCAAACGAGGTCGCGAAGATCAGCTGATTGCCGGCCGAAGCAAGCTCACGAAACACGCGCTCTGAACTGGCGTCTTCGGGAACCTTCTCAACGTAGCTGGTCTTGATCTTGTCACCGAACGCGGCCTGCAGCTTCACGCGGCCATTTTCATGCTGTTCGGTCCAGCCGCCATCATGCACCGGGCCGAGATAGACAAAAGCGACCTTCAGCGGATCGGCGGCCATCGCGCCATGTGTCGGCACAGCGGCGACCATCGCGGCCGCGACCCCCAGACCGAATGTTTTGAGCAAGGATTGTTTCATGGTACGACCTCCAGTTGACGAAAAAGACAGTTGTTCACCCACATGCCGTGAGCAGGCCCCACTTCCTACGAAGCGGGATGGAAGCTCCTGCCCAGCGATGCCGGCTGGTTGAGGAGAATCGTTTTCGGATCGCGGCAGATGATCACAAGAACCACCACAGTCGCCGCGTAAGGCAGCATCGAGAGGAACTCGGCAGGGATCGGCACGCTGTTCTGCGCGAACAGTTCAAGCTGCGTGATCCCGCCGAACAGCAGGGCGCCGAGCACCACCCGCAGCGGCTTCCATGTGCCGAACACCACCAGCGCCAACGCGATCCACCCCTTGCCGGCGGACATGTCCTCCACCCACATTGGCGTCTGCACCAGCGACAGATATGCGCCGGCAACACCGGCGGTGGCCCCGCCGAACATCACCGACAAATAACGGGTTTTTGCGACCGACTGGCCGATTGCATGGGCCACCGTCGGCGACTCACCCACCGCGCGCAGCTTCAACCCGGTATGGCTTTTTGTGAGAAACCACTGGATACAAAAAAACAGGATGATGGCAACATAGACCATCGGATCGTAATTAAAGAGCAACGGTCCGACAACCGGAATGTCCGACAGCACCGGAAGATGAACATGCGACAGGCTCGGCAGTGGTGTGCCCGCCAGATCATGCCCGACAAACGCCGACAACCCGGTGCCAAACAATGTCAGCGCCAGGCCGGTGGCAACCTGATTGGTCTGCAAAGTCAGTGTCAGAAACGCGAAGATCAGCGACAGTGCGACGCCGGCCGCAGCCGCCGCGACAAACCCCAGACCAGCATTGCCGGACGCATAAGTGGCAGCGAACCCGGCCACCGCGCCGGTCAGCATCATTCCCTCGATGCCCAGATTCAGCACACCGGACTTCTCGACAACGGTCTCGCCCAGGGCGGCAAACACCAGCGGCGTCGCGGCGACAACGGTGCTGGTCAGCAGTGGAACAAGCGGATTCACGCGGCCCCCTTCACAACACCAGCAGGTGCGGTCTGCTTCGGCGCCGCCTGGGCCACGACGGGCTTCACGTTGCGCAGTCGGAAAGTGATAAACAGGTCCGCCGCCAGCAGATAGAACAGCAGCAGGCCCTGGAACATACCGGTGATCGCCGAGGGCAGCCCCAGATCCATCTGCGCGGCCTCACCGCCCAGATATAGCAACGACATCAGCATCGCGGCGAACACCACACCAAGCGGATGCAGCCGTCCCACCCAGGCCACAATGATCGCCGCGAAGCCATAGCCAGGCGAAATCTGCGGCTGCAACTGGCCGATCGGTCCTGCAACCTCGCACACCCCGGCAAGACCCGCACCAGCCCCCGAGATCAGCAGCGCGATCCAGATATTCCGTTTCTCGGAGAATCCCGCATAGGCCGCCGCTGCCGGCGCCAGCCCCGCCACCTGCATCCGATAGCCCGCATAGGTCTTTTGCGAAAAGAACCAAGCCACCACGGCGAGAAGCAACGCGATGATGATGCCCCAATGCAACCGCGTGCCATCGATCAGCAACGGCATCGTCGCCGCCTCACCGAAGCCCTTCGATTGCGGGAAATTGTGGCCGTCCGGATCGCGCCACGGTCCGTGCACCAGCCAAGACAACACCAGCTGCGCAATATAGACCAGCATCAGAGTGGTGAGGATCTCGCTCGTATTGAACCGGGTGCGCAGGAACGCGGGAATCGCCGCCCACAGCATGCCGCCAATTGTGCCGGCGATCAGCATCATCGGGATCGCCCACGACGAGGTGCTGTCACCATACCACAGCCCCAGACCACCGCCGAAAATCGCACCGAAAGTCAGCTGCCCCTCGGCGCCGATATTCCACACATTCGCGCGAAATCCGATCGCCAGGCCCAGCCCGCACAACAACAACGGCGTTGTCAGCAGCAGCATCTCGCCGATGCCGTAGGTCGAGGAGAGCGGCTTGATGAAGAACGCCACGAACGCCTCCACCGGGTCGCGGCCAAGTGCCGTGAACAGGAAAAACCCTGTCACCAACATACCCACAGCCGCCAGCAAGGGCGAGGCGACCTTCATCAGCTCCGAGGGTTCAGGCCGTTTTTCCAGTCTAAGCAAGGGCAACCTCCGCCGCGGCATCGTCGTTGCCGGCCGCCGCATGGCCACCGAAATTGCCGCTCATCCACACGCCGATCTGTTCGATGGAGGTGTCGGCCAACTTCACTGCCGGCGACACCCGTCCTTCGGCGATCACCGCGATCCGATCGCTGATCTCGAACAGTTCATCCAGTTCCTCGGAAATCACCAGCAGCGCGACGCCCTGGTTGCGCAGATCGATCAGCGCCTGCCGGATCAGCTGTGCCGCGCCCACATCCACGCCCCAGGTTGGCTGCGCGACGATCATCATCTTGGGCGCCAGCATCGTTTCGCGCCCGACAATAAATTTCTGCAGATTGCCCCCGGAGAGCGAGGATGCAGCGGACTCCTCATTGTTGCACTTCACCGTGAAGCGCTTGATCACATCCTTCGAAAAAATTTTCATCGCGCCGGGCCGGATCATCCCGCGCCCCACCATGCCCCGCCGCGCTCCGGTGAGAAGGGCGTTGTAGGACAGGCTCATCGGCGGCACCGCCCCGCGGCCCAACCGCTCCTCAGGCACGAAAGTCAGCCCCAGGGCGCGGCGCTGCGCGGGGTTCAGATTGCCCACCGCCTGGCCCATCAGGGTGATCATGTCGCCCTTGGCGCTCAGCCGCTCGCCCGACAAGGCAGCCATCAATTCCTTCTGGCCATTGCCGGAAACACCAGCAATGCCAAGAATTTCACCACTTCTGATCGACAGCGAGATATCCTTCAGCGAGGTGCCGAATGGATCGGGCGAGACGATCGAAAGCTTGTTCAACTCCAGCCGCACTTCAGCCGTCTGCATCGGTTCAAGATGGCACTCGGCCAGCTCGCCGCCGATCATCAGCTTGGCGAGCGAGGCATTGGTCTCCTCGCGCGGGATCGCATGCCCGCTCACCTTGCCGCCACGCAGCACCGTGGCGCTGTCGCACAGCTCGCGGATCTCATCGAGCTTGTGGCTGATATACAGAATCGAGCAGCCCTCTGCCGCCAATCGTCGCAGCGTCTGGAACAGAATGCGCACCGCCTGCGGCGTCAGCACCGAGGTCGGCTCATCCATGATCAGCAACTGCGGTTCCTGCAGCAGGCAGCGCACGATCTCCACACGCTGCCGCTCACCGACCGACATCGAATGCACCAACCGATAGGGATCGATGGGCAGGCCATATTTGGTCGACACCTCGGTGATCTTTGCCGCCAGCTCAGCCGGCACCACCTTTTCATCGAGCGCAAGCGCGATGTTCTGCCAAACCGTCAGCGTTTCAAACAGCGAGAAATGCTGAAACACCATGCCGATGCCCATCCGCCGCGCCTGTGCTGGCGAGGTGATGCTCTCATATGTGCCGTTCCACAGGATCGTTCCGGCGTCCGGCTTGGTCACGCCATAGACGATCTTCATCAGCGTGCTTTTGCCCGCGCCATTCTCGCCGAGCAGGGCATGGATCTCACCAGGCATCACGCTGAGCGACACGTCATCATTGGCAACAACGCCCGGATAGCGCTTGGTGATGCCGGTCAGAACGAGCCGGGGCTGAGACGGCAGCATACAGTCGATCCCGTCAGGTTGTTGCCCCTGCCCCGTGCCATCCTCCACCGCAATGGACCGCTGACGCCGGGGCTGTCTCATATCTGAAATACTTTATCAGCAATCCGCGTATTAACTCAGCAAGCAGTTGCCCGCCGGCGGCGGCACTTGTTAGGCTGGCGCACATGAGCAACGGCAGCCCCCCGCCGATCCAAGCTGGCTGCGACTGTGACGACCCGGTGCTGGTCGATCAATGGCACCCCGTTGCCGCGCTGTCCGAGCTGGCAAGTGGCCCGGTACGCACCATCCTGCTCGGCGCCCCCATCACCATCACGCTCGACGAGACCGGCCTGCACCTCACCCCGCCCGGTGCCGCCATCACGGCGCATCTGCACTATGCCTGGGTCTGCCTCGGCACCCCGCCGGCCACCTTGTTCGACATCCCCGAGCTCGCCGAGCCCGACCGCCGCTCGGTGCATGCCGGCAGCTTCGGCGTGCGAACCTCCGCCCCGCGGGCGATCGAGAATTTCCTCGATCTTGGCCATTTCCCTTACGTCCATACTGACCTGCTGGGTGCGGAGCCAAACACCGAGGTCGCGGCCTATCACGTCGCGCTGGAGGAGAACGGGCAGGAGCTGGTGGCGCGCGACTGCCGCTTTTTCCAACCGCGCTCCTCGGCCAACGCCACCGAGGGCTTTATGGTGGAATATGTCTATCGCGTGCCGCATCCGTGCTGTGCGGTGCTCTACAAGCTGAACCCACTCGATCGCGCCCGCCGCGACGTGATCGGGCTGTTCTGCCAGCCGATCGGGCAGGCGCAGGTGCGTGCCCACATGCTGGTCAGCCTGCTCGACAGCACCAGCACCGATGCCGAGCTGATCGGCTTCCAACAGATGATCTTCGCGCAGGATCAGCCTATCCTGGAGAGTCAGGTCCCCGCCCGCTTGCCGCTCGCCCCTGCCGCGGAGATCGCGGTGCGGGCCGACGCCAGCTCGCTCGCCTATCGCCGCTTCCTCACCGCCATGGGCCTGCGCTACGGCGTGATCCCGCCATGACCGGCTGGGCGCCCATTGCCGCCAGCGACGAACTCGCCGGCGGCCACATCGTCGAGGCCCTGTTCGAAGGGCGATCCCTCGCCCTCTGGCGCGACAGCGCCGGGGCCGCACACGCCTGGCCCAACCGCTGCCCGCATCGCGGCGTGCTGCTGTCGCTGGGCACAGTGGATGGCGACAGCCTGGTCTGCCGCTACCATGGCTGGCGGTTTTCCGGCGCCGACGGGCGCTGCACCCGCATTCCCGCCCATCCCGGCCTGGCGCCGCCCGCCTCAGTGCGGATCGACGCGCTGGCCCTGCGCGAGGCCGCCGGCCTGATCTGGTGCAGCAACGACGCAGAAGCTGCCTTCATTGCCCCCGAACCGGGCATTCTCACCCGTCCACTGCCCTTCACTCTCGGACTGCCCTCCCTGCGCGGCGCCCTGCTCGGCGCGCTACCCGGCGCGAGCGCCGTCGGCGACATCTGGATGCGCGCCAACCTGCCGCACGCGCTCGGCGGCTGGCCGATCACCTTGCTGCTCCGCCGTGCCGACGCCCAAGAGACCTGGCTCTATGGACTGATCCACGCCACGCCGGACGCCGACCTGATCGCTCTGCGCGCCGGCGAATCGCATTGGATGGCCGCCATTCGCCGGCAGTTCGGTGCCGCGCCATGATCCTGTATGACAGCGCGCTGTCGTCCGACTGCTACAAGGTGCGTCTGCTGCTCGCCCTGCTTGCCATCCCGCACGACACCAGCCAGGTCGGCGACTATCCCGCCGCGGAGCATATGTCCGATGCCCATCGGGCCATCAGCCCGCGCGGGCGCCTGCCCGTTCTGGTGGACGGCGCGCTGGTGCTGGACGACACCGTCGCGATCCTGGTGCATCTGGCCGCGCGGCATGACACGACCGGCATCTGGTTCTCCGCCGCCCCCGGCCAAATCGCGCAATGGCTTGGCGTGGCGCGCGAGCTGGCCGCGAGCCTGGGCGCGGCACGGCGCCTGAGCCTGTTCCAGACCGGCGCGGACACCGCGCCCCTGCTTGGCGCCGGCAGACCATTGCTGGACTGGCTCGATCAGCATCTTTGGCTCGCCAATGCAGAGGGCCAATACTTCCTGTGCGGCCACACCCCCAGCATCGCCGACATCGCCTGCTTCCCCGACACCGCCCTCGCCCAGCAAGCCGGCCTGGACCTGCGCCTATATCCCTCCATCCGGAGATGGCACGATCATATTCGCCGCCTCGCCGGCTTCATCGTCATGCCTGGAATTTTCCACCGGTAAGATCACCCAACGCTCCAAAGCTTTGCTGCTTTTTCAAAAAAAGCGCTCGCGTCCTAATTCGGATTGGGCACCACTTGCGGATAGGTCGCAATAATCACATTGTGAACATGCCCGTCCACCAAACGAAATTCCCGAACATACACATCCTGCATGATATCGCGACTCTCGCGCCCAATGCTGACCTGCCCGCGCGGGCTCACCCAGCTCTGCCCCTTCATCGCCTCAAGCAAGGCGGTGCCATCTGTAGTGCCGCCAGTTTTGGCAAGCGCCAGCGCGATCAAATTCATCGCGTCATAGCCGGACACACTTTGAATATCGGGTGCGGCGTCATTCGCCTGCTTGCGATAGGCGGCGACAAAGGCGGCGTTCTCAGGCGTGTCGATCACCGAGGAGTAGGCCTGCGCCGAATTGGTGCCCAGCGCGTAACTCGCATCGCCATGCGCGATCACCTCCTCCGGCACGATGTCACCTGCGCCGATGAAGCGGATTCCCTCCTTCACCAGACCACGGCTGGCATACTGGTGAATCAGCACACCCCCCGGGCCCTCCGGCTGGAACGCCATCACCGCCTGTGGGCCGGCATCGTGCGCGCGCTGCAGATAGGCGGCGAAATCAGCGGTGTCGACCGGCGTGCGCAGGCTCTCAACCACCGTTCCGCCCAGCCGGGTGAAGGCGGCGATGAAGCTCGTTTCGGTATCGTGACCCGGCGTATAGTCCGCCACCAGCGTCACCGCCCGACGGATCCCCAGCACATGCGCCCATTGCGCCAACGCGAAGGTGATTTGCGGCAAGGTCTCAAACACCCGGATCGTGTAGGGCGACATCGAGGTGATATCGCGCGCCCCCACTCCCGTCAGCAGCATGGGAATCTTCGCCTGGGTGGCGATGGGTGCGGCGGCGAGGCCCATGGGTGTCAGCCCGAATCCGGCAAGCACGCCGACATGATCATTGAGCACCAGCTCCTGCGCCTGGCGTCGCGCGATGGCGGGATTGGCGGTGTCGTCCCTCACCACAAGCTCCAGTCGCTGCCCGGCCACCACCGGATCATGGGTTGCGAGCCAGGTGCGCATCCCCGCCAGCGCCTGGGTGCCCGCGAGCGAGAACGGCCCGCTCATCGGCAGCACCACGCCGACACGCAGCACGCCCTCAGCGCGCGCGCCAAAGCAAAGCAGCGTAACGCCGAGCACGATCGCCAAAAGCCCTGATTTTTTCATTACTCCCCCCCCCAATCGCGTGGCGTTCAGATCGGCGCCAGCTCCAGCTCGGTCTGTTGATCGATGCCGGTCATCGCGTCATGCCGAAAGATCCAGCCGCGATCGAGCGGCGGCGGCGCCGGCACCTTCTTGTTGTTGAGAAATTGCTGCCGCGCCTGCAGCTGCACCCGCCCACCGCGCGGCGCACGCTCTCGGTCATAGGCGGCAAGTCCCGCCACAATATCCTCGGCCCCCGCCAAGCAGCGCGCCAACGCCACACCGTCCTCCATGCTGAGTGCCGCCCCCTGCGCCAGCGTGGGCATCATCGGATGCGCGGCGTCACCCAGCAGCGCCACCTGCCCGCGCACCCAGCTCGGCAGCGGATCGCGGTCGTAGATACCCCATTTGAAACACGGCCCAACATGGCTGAGCATCTCCAGCAGCGGCTCGGTCCAGCCGGCATAGCCGGCCAACAGCTCCGCGGTGCTGCTTGGCGCGGCCCAGCTCTCCTCCACCCACTCGTCGCTGACATGGCCGGCGAAGATGTTCCACATCGCCCCGCCACGGATCGGGTAGCAGATCACATGACCCTCCGCGCCGATCCAGCCGACATAATCCTGGCCGCTGATCTCCACCGAGCCGCCGGGCCCGACAGACAGCGGCACCCGCTCCACGGGCACCATGCAGCGCCAGGCCATCTGGCCGGTGAAGCGCGGGCTATCCATGCCGAAGATCGACCGACGCACAGCGGAATGAATGCCATCCGCACCCACCACCAGATCCGCCTCCAGCTCCCCGCCATCGGCGAAGCGCGCCACCGCCACCCCGTTGCGGGAGACGACATCCACGCACACGCGATCCAGCGTGATCGCACTGTCCGGCACCAGGCGCTGCAGCACCGCATGCAGATCCGCGCGATGGGCGGTCAGATAGCGATCGCCAAACGCCTGCGCCGACTTCTCCGCCAGACTCTCGCGAAATCGCAGCGAGCCGTCATAGCCATTCAATGAGAACAACTCGCGCGGCTCGCCGGCCAAGGGCAACAATGCCTCCAGCAGGCCG
>CAIVDX010000359.1 GCA_903904805.1 uncultured Rhodospirillales bacterium | reverse complement strand
GGCGGCATCCCGGACCGCAGTGCCGTCTGCGCTGCGGTCAGTCCTCTCGGGCAGGACCGCGACGACACCAGCCTGATCCAGAGCGCCATCGACAAATGCCCCTCCGGACAGGTTCTGGCACTGACCGCTGGTATGTTTACAATTTCGGAAGGAAAATATCTGATATTGAACAAAGGCATCACCCTGCGCGGGGCTGGGCCAGGCATCACGACGCTGCAAAGGAAGGATGGTGCCACGCCGGGCAGTTATCAGCCGGGTAAAAGCCCTTCGCCAATCATCATCGTCGGCCCGATGCGCTGGAACAACACCATATCTGCCACGGCGCTCACGCAGGACGCTACAGCAGGAACAAACTTAGTGAGGGTGGACAGTACTACTGGGTTTTCGGTTGGGCAGATTGTCCTGCTCGATGAATCCTCGGGCGCTGGCTGGCAGACCGATGTCGAGGGTCTCGGCCAAATCTGGGCTGCAACTGATTATCGGGTCGTGTGGCAGAAGCACAATCCGCCCCAGCGATGGGATGACTTCGGCACGACCGCGTATCCGTATCAACCCGGCACCGCCGGCTGCTGGTTCAGCAACTGCGATCGGCCGACAAGTGAAATAAAACAGATAGCGGCGATTACCGGCAACCTCATCAGCTTTGATTCGCCGGTCACCATCTCATATCGCACTGGCCACAAGGCGCTATTGCATCACTGGCATACCCCGCATACACGCAATGCTGGCGTGGAGAATCTGACACTCAAGGGCGGTGACGATGGCAACCTGCGGTTCGAGTGGGCAGCAGATTGCTGGGCGCAGAATGTGGAGACCACCATGTGGCTCGGCGAGGGCTTTGCCATCGACGCCGCATTCCGCATCCAGTTGGAGACGTTTTACGCCCACGAGCCGGTCTGGCCGGTTCCGGGTGGCGGGGGTTACAACATCAGCCTCTCATACGGATCATCTGAAATCCTTATTGAGAACGGCATTTCGGTTCTTGCGAACAAAGTCTTGGTGTCCCGCTCAGCCGGGGCCGGATCTGTGGTTGCCTATAACTACATGGATGACGGCTTCATCAGCGGGCACGATTCATGGCAGGAAATAGGGCTGAACGGCAGCCATATGGTCGGTTCGCATCATACGCTGTTCGAGGGAAACCACAGTTTCAATATGGACAGCGACTCAACGCACGGCAACTCCATCTATCACACATTCTTTCGCAATTACGCCACCGGTTATCGGGGGCCGTTCACCAACTACATCAAGAGCAATGCCGTCGTTGACGATCTGAACGATCTGCCGGGCCGAAATGGCCCGCTCCGCGCGGTGGGCGCGCAGGCGTACAGCTATTGGTTCTCATTCATCGGCAACGTACTTGGTACGCCAGGGCATATGCTGGGGTGGTCCAGCAATGGCTCGTTCGGGAACGGCACGCCGGGAATATGGCTGCTGGGGTGGGAGGACCTGCCCAACCAACGTGACGACCCTAGTGTGGCCAGCACTGCGTTGCTGGTCGGCAACTTCGACTATCTGACCAACACCACAGATTGGGCGGCGTCTGAGTCCGCCCATGCTCTGCCAAACTCGTTATACCTGACCGGCAAGCCGGCATTCTTCGCTGCTGGCAAAGGCTACGCATGGCCGTGGGTGGACTCCGCAGCGTCGCCGCAGTTCCGCGAGT
>CAIVDX010000358.1 GCA_903904805.1 uncultured Rhodospirillales bacterium | reverse complement strand
CGCGGCGGTGCGTTTCGCGGTCGCGGTGGTCCGCGCCCGCGGGCACATCGCCGCAGCCGATTTCGCCGCCGTCCGCGCCGCTGGGTACAGCGACGCCCAACTGGTCGAGATCGTTCAGCACGTCGCGCTGAACACTTGGACCAACTACGTCAACGAGGTCTTCCAGACCGAGATCGACTTCCCGCTCGTCACGGCCCGCGCCGCCGTCTGATCCCCCCCAGATCCACCGCCAACCCGGAGCCGCCCTGCCTGCAGGGCGGCCACCTCCGGGACTGGCGCGCGACATCCCAGGAGCCTGTTCAATGTCCCCCACCCTCCATCATTTCGCCACCGTTCATGGCCGTCAGATCTTCTACCGCGAAGCCGGCGACCCGAGCCTGCCGACAATCATCCTTCTGCATGGCTTTCCCAGCAGCAGCTTCATGTTTCGCGACCTGATCCCCCTGTTGGCCGAGGGCTTCCACGTGATCGCGCCAGATTATATCGGCTTCGGCTTGTCTGACGCCCCGACGGCGAGCGAGTTCGCTTACAGCTTCGATGCGCTGGCCGACAATGTTCTGTCGCTGATCGACCAGCTCGGGCTGAGCTCCTTCCTGCTCTACATGCATGATTATGGCGGCCCGATCGGCTGGCGCATCTTCACCCGCCGGCCGCAGCAGGTGGCCGGCTTCGTGATCCAGAATGCCAATGCCTACCTGGACGGCGTGGGCGCGTTGCCCAAGCAGCTGTTGCTGCCGCTGTGGCAGCACCGCGACGCCACCACCGAGGCCGCCGCGCGCGCCTTTCTGCAGGCCGAAACAACGAAATTCCAGTATATGGTCGGCGCGAGGAATCCGGCGGCGATCAGCCCGGACAACTGGGCCCACGACCAGGCGCTGCTAGATCGACCTGGCACCGATGCCTATCAGCTCGACCTGCTGGAGAACTACCAGAGCAACGTCGCGCTCTATGAAAGCTGGCACCACGCCTTCCGCCAGCATCAGCCGCGCTCGCTGATCCTCTGGGGCAAGCACGACCCGTTCTTCGTCGAGGCCGGCGCCATCGCGTTCCTGGCCGATTTGCCCGCCGCGCGCCTGGTCTGGCTCGACGCTGGTCATTTCGTTCTCGACGAGAATGCCGCGCGCGTCGCCGCCGAGATCTCCAGCTTCTTCGGCGCGGCCTGATCGCCAACCCTGTCATCCCCATCATCAAACTCACAGGAGATCTGCCATGACAACCACCTATCTCATCACCGGCGCCAGCGAAGGCATCGGCCTCGAAACCGCCCGGCTCGCCGTCGCCTCGGGTGCGGCCGTGCTGATGGTCGCGCGCGATCCAGAACGGCTCCTGGCCGCGGCCAACACCCTGTCCGGACCGATCCGTCCGCAGATCGAAGCGGTCGATCTGTCCGATGCAGGCGCGCTCGACGCGTTCCTTGCCGAGCGCGACCGGCTTGGCTATATGCCAGATGTGCTCGTCAACAATGCCGGTCACGGCGCGTCCGGCGCGTTCGTCGATGCCGAATGGAGCAAGCTCGATGCGCTGCTGCGGCTCAACGTGCAGGCGCTCGCTCGCCTGAGCCATTGGGCGGCGCACGGCATGAAGCAGCGCGGGTCCGGCAAGATCGTCAATCTCTCCGCCGCCGTGGCCACCCGCCCCACGCCGTTCTTTGCCGCCTATGCCGCCTCCAAGGCGTTCGTTACCAATCTCTCGATCGCGCTGGACAGCGAATTGCGCGGCTTTGGCGTGTCGGTCTCGGCAATCCACCCGCCGGCGGTGCGCACCGGCTTTGCCGGCGCCGACAAGGCCAATCTGGGCGGCACGCTGCTGCTCACACTGTTCCCCTCGGTCGGCCCGGCGACAGTGGCGCGCGCGGTGATGCGCACTGTCCGTCAGCCCCGGCGCTCGGTGAATGTCGGCCCCATCGCCGCGGTCGTGATGGGCACCGCCCCGATCATGCCGCGCGGTCTCGACCTCGCCTTCATGACGCTCCTGTTCAAGCGCCGCCGCGCGGCCGCTTGAACCGTTCCCACGGCAGGAATGGAGAACGCACAATGACCGCACCGTCGAGCGACATCGCCTTCACCGCAGCGGTGAAGGTGATACAGACCAGCCGCGGCGCGCGTGCCCAATACGCCCGGCTGGAGGCAAGCGGCGGCTTCCGCACCGAGATCACCGAGGATCTGATCGGCTTTCTCTCCGGTGTGGACACCGCCTATCTCGCCACCGCGACTGCCGCCGGCCAGCCCTATGCGCAGCATCGCGGCGGGCCCAAGGGGTTCATCAAGCTGGTTGACGCGCACACGCTCGGCTTCGTCGATCTCGCCGGCAACCGGCAATATGTCACCACCGGCAATCTGGCGGAGAATGATCGTGCTTTCCTGTTTCTGATGGACTACGCCCAGCGCCGCCGCATCAAACTATGGGGCCGCGCGCGGGTGGTTGTGGGCGACGCGGCGTTGCAGGCGCGTCTGATGCCGCCTGGCGGCGCTGGGCGGCCGGAGCAGGTCATTCTGTTCAGCGTCGAGGCATGGGATATCAATTGTCCCCAGCATATTCCGCAGAAATTCGACGCCGATGATGTTGCCGGCGCGATCGGCGGCTTGCAGGAAAGGATCGCCGCGTTGCAGGCAGAGAATAAAGCGTTGAAGCAGCAGATCGCCGCAGAAAGGACATCACCATGAGCCGCCCGCCCTTGCCGCCCTTCACTGACGAGACCGCAGCGCAAAAGGCCCGCATCGCCGAGGATGCCTGGAACAGCCGCGATCCTGCCCGCGTCGCACTCGCCTATACGCAGGACAGCCGCTGGCGCAATCGTGCGGAATTCATCTGCGGCCGCGCCGAGATAGAGGCGTTCCTCGCCCGCAAATGGGCGCGCGAACTTGACTACCGGCTTGTCAAGGAAGTCTGGACACACGCTGGCAATCGCATCGCCGTCCGCTTCGCCTATGAATATCGCGACGACAGCGGGCACTGGTTCCGCGCCTATGGCAACGAGAACTGGCAGTTCGATGCGGACGGCCTGATGGAGCGCCGCATCGCCAGCATCAACGAGCACCCGATCAGCGAGGACCAACGGACATTCCGTTGGCCGCTCGGCCGTCGGCCGGACGACCATCCTGGGCTGAGCGCACTCGGCCTTTAGCCGGCGCAGCTGGGTAGTTTCCGGGGCTGGCCGGCCGGCGGGAGCGCAGTAGCGTTGTGTCGTCCCGTCCATCCGGTGCGGGACCGGCGGCGAAGGCCCTCTATGTCCTGGCGATCCATTTCCATCGCCCGCTTTGGCGGCCCCGAGGTTCTGCAAATGGTGGAGCACGCCACCGTGCCACCGCCTGGCCCTGGCGCGGTGCGCATCAAGGTGCTCGCGGCTGGCACCGGCTTCACCGACACATTCATCCGCCGTGGCCGCTACCCAGACTTCAAGGGGCCGTTGCCGTTCACCCCGGGCTACGAACTGGTCGGCGTCATCGAGGCAATCGGGCCCGAGGTGACCGAGCGGCAGGTGGGCGAACTGGTGGCGGATCTCTGCGTGGTCGGCGGTTACGCGCAATATGCCGTCCGCCCCGCCTGGATGCTGGTGCCGGTGCCGGACGGGCTCGATCCGGCCGTGGCTGTCTGCATCCCGCTTGCCTATCTCACTGCCTTTCAGATGTTGACCCGTGTGGCGACGCTGCGGCGTGGTGCGACAATCCTGGTGAACGGTGCCTCCGGCAGTGTCGGCACCGCCTTCCTCGATCTGGCCCGCCATCTCGGTTTGAAGGCGATCGGCACCTGCTCGGCGGAGCATACGAGGTTGGTCGAGGGCTACGGCGCGATCGCGCTCGATTACCGCGCCGTGGATTTCGTCGCGCGGGTGCGCCAGTTTTCGGCGGAGCGACCGGCTGGTGGTGTCGATGCCGCGTTCGATGCGATCGGCGGCGCGCATTTCGCGCTCTCCTTCGCATGCCTCGCACCCGGCGGTCTGCTGGTCGGCTATGGCTCGCAATCCATGGCGGTCGGTGCCGAGGGGATGCTGTCCGCCGCACTCGGCCTCGCCCGGCTCAAACTCTACAGTGCGCTGAGCTTTCTGTTCGCAGGACGCCGCGCGGCCTGGTTCAGCATCACCGACCGCCGCGTGGTGCACCCGGAACAGTTCAGGACCGACATGGCGCGCCTTTTCGCACTCCTCGCCGCGGGCGCGATCCATCCCGTTGTGGTCGATCGGCTGCCATTGTCCGACGCCGCCGCTGTCCATGCGCGCATTGACCGCGGCGGGCTGGGCGGCAAGATCGTCCTGCTGCCCTGGGCTGAAGCCGCCTCTCAGTGCGCCAGAACAAAAGCCAGCACCGGATCGCTCACCGACGTGTCGTCAGTGTTGTAGGACAGCACCTGTGAGATATGGCCGTGGCCGGAGATGCGCAGCAGGCTTGGGCACGCCCCCTTCGCGCAGAGTGTGGCGAACATTTCGCCCGCCTGCATCTGCATCTGTGCGGGATCGAGCTCGGCATAGGCCAGCAAAGTGGGGGTGCTGAGATCGTCGATCAGCTTGACCGTCGACATCGCGGGATAGCGTTTCACATCGGTGCCGAAATAGGCTGATGTGCGCACGTCCGGCTGCTCGATCTTGAACTGCGCGGCGGCCTGGTGCTCGAGAGCGACATCATAGACACCGGATTCCAGCACCGCGCCGGAGATGCCCAGTTTCTTGCCGCTACGGATCTTCGAGTCGAACACCGCCAGCGCGACATTCGCCGCGCCCGCCGACTCACCGATCAGAACGATCCGCTTGGGATCGCCGCCGAACTCCGCCGCATGCGCCTGTGCCCAGCGCACCGTTGCGGCCACATCCTGCGCTCCCGCGGGCCAGGTGTTTTTCGGCCCCAGCCGGTAATTCGCCAACAGCGCGAGCACGCCATGCCGGGCGAAGAAATAGCCGACATTGGCGCGGTCGGTCTTGTTGCCGCGGATGAAGCCGCCGCCATGGAAGAAGATCACCACGGGCATCGCTGCCGCGGGACGCGCGGAGGGCGCATAGACATCGAGCACGTTGCGCTCGGCGGGTCCGTAGGCGAGGTCGGAGCGGATCGTCACGCCGTCCTTCGGCTGCTTCGCCAGCACGGCGGCATAGATCTTCTCAGACGCCGGCGCGTTCACCACCGGGCCGAGCGCACGCAGCTGCGCGGCGATGTCCGGCGGCGGTTCGGCCAGGGCGGTGCTGGCGGCGAGCGTTGCCGCCGCGATCAATGTGGTCATCCGGTGCATGGCATTTCCCCTGGCGATCGTTCTTTGAGGGAATGCTACGCCAATTCAAGCGGCGCCGGCCATATGCTCAGCCGGAGGCCTGGTTTCGCACTGCGCGGTGATGCACGCCCCAGCGCGCCATCGCCAGCACCGCGTCGCAGAGCGAGCGACCATGCGGGCTCATCGCGTAGGTGACACGCGGCGGCACCACCTCCTCCACCGTGCGGGTGACCAGGCCCTCCGCCTCAAGGTCGCGCAGGGCGTGGCTGAGCACCTTTTCGCTGATGCCGGCGATCTGCCGGCGCAGGGCGGCGAACCGCATCGGCTCTCGGGCGAGGCAGGCGAGGATGGTGGTCTTCCAGCGCCCGCCCAACACCACTGCGGTGAGCTGCAGATCGGCCAGATCGACGGTCTCGACCGGATGTTGAGGGCTTACCATGAGGTAAGCACTACCAGAATGGATAGGCCAAATCCATATCGCCGGGATGGCGCCAAATCGGCCGCCTCCAACCGACCAGACTCCCATCCCGACCAGAGTCCCATCCCGAAAGGACGGCCACGTGAAAAACCTGTTCACCACCGAGAACGCCGCGATGCTGCTGATCGACCATCAGCGCGGCACGCTTCTGCTCGCCCGCAACATTCCGCGCGACGAGATCATCCGCAACACCCGCGCGCTTGCCCGCACCGCCGCCGAAACCGCGATGCCGCTGGTGCTCACCTCCAGCCAGGAGGACCATTTCCAGGGCCTTCTGATCGACGATCTGCAGACCATCGCCCCGGCCGCCTACGCGGCACGGGTGCAGCGCCCGGGCGTGGTGGATTGCTGGACCTACGCGCCGTTCCGCGACGCGGTGCTCGCCACCGGTCGGCGCAAGCTGATCATGGCCGGGCTGACCAACGATGTGTGCATCGTCTTCCCCGCCATCAGCGCGGTCGAGGAGGGGTTCGAGGTGCAGGTGGTCGTCGATGCCGGTGGCTCGCCCACCACCCAGGCCGACGAGACCGCGCTGCGGCGCATGGAGCGGGCAGGGGTCACGCTCACCTCCACCAATCAGGTGATGGCTGAGCTCGCCACCGACTGGGCGGGCCCAATCGGCTCGACGGTGCAGCGCGTGATGTATGAGGAGAGCCTCAAACGCCTCATCGAGTTGGGCTGAACGACGCGGCGCCGTCCTCGCCGGCATTGACGGCGGGGGCGGCTGCTTTGCTAAGTCGCCCCAGCAAGGGGAAAGTGCGATGGGCAAGCAGGTCACGATCTACGGCATCAAGGCGTGCGACACGATGAAGAAGGCGCGCGACTGGCTGGACCAGCATGGCGTCGCCTACGCGTTCCACGACTACAAGGCGGCGGGCATCGACCGCGCGCGGCTTGAGGCATGGGTGGATCGCCTCGGCTGGGAACTGGTGTTGAACCGCGCCGGCACCACCTTCCGAAAGCTGCCTGATGCCGACAAGCAGGGGCTGGACCGCGACCGGGCAATCGCGCTGATGCAGGCGCAGCCCAGCATGATCAAACGCCCTATTCTCGACGTGGACGGCGCATTGCTGGCCGGCTTCAAGCCGGATGCCTTCGCGCAGGCGTTGGCTCTTGCGCGGGGCTGAGCTCCCGACGCACCGGGCAGACGTTCTATTGGCCTGCCTCGCGCGCCAGCAGGCTGCGCTTGCGTGCAATGCCCCAGCGATAGCCTGCCAGGTCGCCATCGGCGCGCACGACACGGTGGCACGGAATGGCCACCGCCAGCACATTGGTCGCACAGGCCCGCGCCACTGCCCGTGCTGAGCCTGGCGCACCGATCCGTGCCGCCAACTCGGTGTAGCTGAGGGTGGTTCCCACCGGGATCGCCTGCAGCGCCTGCCACACCCGCTGCTGAAAGGCGGTCCCGCCGATATCCAGCGGTAGGGCCGTGCCGGCACGCGGTGTTTCCACCAAGCCGATCACCGCGGCGACGGTCTGCTCGAATGCGGCATCCGCCCCGATCAACTCGGCCCGCGGGAAACGGTCCTGCAGGCCGCGCACCAGCGCATCCGGATCATCGCCCAACTCGATCGCGCACACGCCCTTCTCCGTCGCGGCGACCAGGATCGCGCCCAGCGAGCATTGCCCGACAGCGAACCTGATCCGGCTGCCCGCACCACCGCGCCGCCAGGCGGTCGGTGTCATCCCAAGCCGGGCGCTCGCCGCCTCATAGAAGCGGCTGGGAGCACTGTAGCCCGCCTCGTAGATCGCCTGGGTCACCGTGTCGGCCTGGCCAAGTCCGGCCTTCATCCGCTCGGCCTGGAGCGACGCGGCGAAGGCATTGGGCGTGACACCCGTCACCTGCTTGAACATACGGTGGAAGTGGAACGGGCTCATGCCGACCGAAGCTGCCAGCTCGGCCAACGGCACCGTCTCCTCGGAATCGTCGAGCACCCGGCAGGCCCGCGCGACGGCTGCCACCTGGCGCGCATGCTGGTCCGGCTCGGTCGGGCGGCAGCGCTTGCAGGCGCGAAAACCGGCGCACTCGGCATCCGCGGTGGTGGCGTGGAAGGCGACATTCTCCCGCCGCGCCGGCCGCGCCGCGCAGCTTGGCCGGCAAAACACGCCGGTGGTGCGCACGCTGTAGACGAACAGACCGTCGCAGGCGCGGTCGCGCCTGAGGATGGCGGCGTATTTGTCGTCCTCGGTCATCGGTCGACCGGATGAGGCGGAATCAATCGGGGCCACGGCGGTCATTCTGCACTCCTTTTGCTGAACACGCCGCAATCTCCGCCGCCGAAGCGCGCTGGACATCCCGCCGCTTGCTCCGCAATTCCTTTCCTCGTCGCCCGTGCTTCGCTTTCCCGCTGCTGTTTGCTAGAACCCGCGCTCTGTTTCGACCTGGAAAGCCACGCCAATGCCCGCATATCGCTCCCGCACGACCACCCATGGCCGCAACATGGCCGGCGCCCGCGGCCTGTGGCGCGCCACCGGCATGAAGGACGGCGATTTCGGCAAGCCGATCATCGCCATCGCCAACAGCTTCACCCAGTTCGTGCCGGGGCATGTGCACCTGAAGGATCTCGGCCAGCTGGTGGCGCGCGAGATCGAGCGCGTCGGTGGTGTCGCCAAGGAATTCAACACCATCGCGGTGGATGACGGCATCGCCATGGGCCATGACGGCATGCTCTACAGCCTGCCCTCGCGCGATCTG
>CAIVDX010000357.1 GCA_903904805.1 uncultured Rhodospirillales bacterium | reverse complement strand
CGGCGCTCCCTCCTTCGAGGTGAACAAGGTGCGCACCTTCATGTCCTTCGCTGCCAATGCCGCGAAGGGCTGCGGGAACTCGCCGACATCGATGCGCCCGGATTTCAGCGATTGCCCCATCGCGGGGAAGGCGATGGGCACCACCGTCACATCCGTCTCACTCATCCCGTGCCGCTCAAGGGCGGTGCGCAACCACAATTCGCCGGCGGTGGAGAAACCATTGACGCTGACTGTTTTGCCCTTCAGATCGGCGATCGTTTTGATCGGTGAGTCCGCCAGCACCAGAAAGCTGGTGGTGAAATCACCCTTTGTGCTCTCGCGCGAGAGCGAGGCGACCAGCTTCATCGCAATTCCGTCGGCTGCCGCGAACAATGCGCCGCCGCCACTGCCCGAGCCGATGTCGATCGCCCCCGCGGCAAAGGCCTGCATCCGCTTGTCCGAGCCGGCGAAATGGGTGGGCTCCAGGCTGTAGGCCTTGCCATAGTTGGCACCCAGTTCGGGCTTCGCCAGCAGCAGCCACAGCGGCTCCTCTCCGGCGGTGCTGTAGCCGAGGCGAATGCCCACCGGATCCGCATGTGCCAGCCCGGCCCACAAAAGCATCCAACACGCCATCCATGCACGCCGCGCTGCGATCATAACCCTGCTCATCCCGTCTGCATCGTTGGCCGAAATTGACGCGGCCGGACAAGCTCGGTCAAGCCGCCATCGCCACGTTGCCGCTGGCTCCCGCTTGTCTCATGCTTCTGGCAGGCGATAGCCCAGAATGTCGCGCCCGCTGATCTTCTCGACATGGCGGCCAAACAGATACTTCATCTCGGCCCCGTCGAACGGCGGCTGCTCCAGCTTCTGCTCGGCGGCATTGAACGGCTCTACCTCCAGAACCACAAAGCTATGGCCGGGCACGTTGGGCAGCACCGCGGCGTCGAACCCCGCATGCAGCGCGTCCAGACTGTCGAAGCCGAACACGCGCTGCAGCCCCATGCCGCGGGCGATCGCCTGATAGTCATTGTCCCGGTAATTCGGCAGGCCAGCATTCGATGTCGCGCCATAGACCCTGTTGGAGACAAGGAAATGCGTGAGGTTGGGCAAATTCATTTCGCGCTCAACCATCAACATGCCGGGATTCATGCAAAAAGCGCCATCACCCATGAACGCCCACACCTGTGCCTGCGGCTGCGCATGGGCGAGCCCGGCGGCGAACATGCTCGACAAACTCATCGAGGCATCCAGATAGAAGGTCGCGCGGGCATCGCGGCTCACCTCCCACCAGGCCTGGCCGGAATTGCCGGCAGATGTCACCACCAGTTGATCGGTGCGGCGCGAGGCCAGATAGCGGAAGCAATCGATATATTTCATCAATGTCCGCCCCCGCGCAGCAGGTCGCGTGTGAACAGCACCGCCATCGGCCGCGAGAATGTCCGCGTGTGCCGATAGGCCCGCGAGATCTGGCCAATATCCTCAATCGTATCGATCACCTGATAGGGCATGCTGATCGACTCCAGCACCGGGCGCAGATACAGCCCGTTGGAGATGTGATGCTTGTGATGATCGCCCGGCGCGCCACGCAACGTCATCATCAGGAACAACGGAATTTCGTAGGTGTAGTTGATCTTCGTGATCGCATAAACCACCGTCATAAAGCCCGATGCACCCATCAGCGCCGCACTGCCGGTGCCGCCCATATGCGCGCCCGCGCACAGTCCGATGGCCGATTCCTCACGATTGACAGGCACATGGGTGAAGCGCGCGTCCTCGGCAATATGGCCGATCAGGTCCATCACCCAATTGTCCGGCAGGCTGGCAACCAGGCTGACCCCGCACTCGCTCAGCTGGTCGGCGATGCGGTTGGCAATATCCCTGCCGTGACTGGCCCGCGTCGGGTCGCTCATCTGCTGTCTCCTCATGCACCTCAGCGGTCTAGCAGTCCGATGGAGCGGCTCGCAACTCGGTGATTCACAGGATATGCGGCGCAGAACGGCCGCCGGTGAGTCGTCGAGCCGCCAAAAAACGCGGCGGGCTGCTAGCACTCCTCGGCCAAAAGAGCTTCGGCGGCGGCGCGCAATTTCTGTGCGACTGTCGTGAGGCTGTAACTCTCCAGAACCTTGTCGACACCTGCCTCATAATCGTCAAGATCGAATCTGCCTGCGTCAACCTCAAGAACCAGCTCAGCAACCCCACTGAACCAGTGATCAAGCGCGCCGGCGATCGTCAAAGCCCGATGGCACAGCGCATCGACATCCCCCGCTGGCGCGGTCGCGGCATATCCCCGCGCAACGTAGCGAAGATTGCCTGAATCATACATCACGGGAACGCAGCCGAACTGCATTGCCTCAATGACCGGCTTGCAGAACCCCTCGTGATAAGAGGGCAGCATCAGGATGTGCGCTCGGGAGAACTCTACGGCCATCTGTGCGTCAGTGACTTCGCCGACAACGGTGATGCAGTCATCCAGATTTGCGTCGAGGATCGCCCTGCGAAGCTTGTCGATATAGTCGTCGTGAGAGAAGCGTAGACTTCCCAGAAGTCGCAGCGACACCGGCCGCTCCAATTCTCGACGCAACCGCGCCATGACCGGAATGAGGTCCAACAGCCCCTTCGATTGAACGAAACGGCCAAGAAAGACCAAATTCAGTGCGTCGCAAGGCTTGTCCGCCATCCGACCCAGCCGTCTGCCATGACCCACGATGAGCGGGATGACCTCGATCTTCTCAGGTGCCACGATCTCAGTCTCGAGCAGGTCCGTTCGGTTGGTATCGCTGACAGGCCACACGCGCGTCGCGATCGCCATGTTGTGCATCTGCTCTAACGAGCGATCGATGGTGACCCAGTCCCGCTTCGGCAGCCACTGCTTGGCCGTAATGTTGTGATAGCGCACCACCTGAGGCGCACGCCCATTACCGATGAAAATCGCATTGAACAGATCACAGTAAACGCCGAAATGATAAATAATTAGATCGGAATCGATAAAAAATGGATGAAAAATGATATCAGACAGTCCATTGACGACCACGGCGTCAACTTCCGGATATTCATTCCTATAAGTAAACACCTTAACTGCGAAATTATGCGTGAGGTCAAATGCAATGGCATCGTCGCGTACTGATGCCGAAATAGCATCGAACTCAACGCAGATTCCCGAGATAATCGATACCTTGCGGATTTCTGACATGGTGCTGGGCCGCCTCCGATCCACTTCAGGCCGTCACCCTGACCGGACTTGTCGCCTTGCCAAAATTGCCTGACGTATCAATCGCTGCGATTGATGCTCGGTAGAAAATGACCTCATCGCCTTCCGACTCATCGCTGCGCCGATTGGCCGGACGCACAGCCAGCGGCAGATCGGTCCGGAGACCCTTCAATGGCAGACTACGTAATCTTGGAACGCGCGCAAACAGATCAAGCTCGCGCAGGATATGCCCCCCTTGGGTGATCTCCACAATGCCCGACCACGGATGCGTCCAAAATGTCACGAACGCCTGCCCTGTTGGAACTTCAAACGAGATCTCGCTCGTGCTGTCCATCAGCAGTCCGGTTTCCGTGGCCCAAAGGCTGACTGGTTTCAGTTCGCCGCCAGTCCGCGTGATATCATCGTGCGTCAGATACCGGCGTTCAATTCTACCGAAAAATTCAGCGAGCTCGCCTGCCATTCTGGTGCTGCTGAACCGCCGCTCGTAATCGTCGCGCCCCAGACCAGCCAATTCGCTCCGCAACGCCAAGTCGACAACCAGCCGCTCGATCGCACCGGCCAGCCCGCCGACGTCATCGGGGTCAACCAGCAGGCCTGTCACCTCGTCGGTTACCACCTCAACCAGCCCGCCACAACGCGATGCCACCACCGCCAAGCCAAAGGCAAAACCCTCGACTGCGGTCAACCCGAAGGACTCGAACCGTGACGGCACGACCAGGATATCCGCAGCCGCCAGGAAGCCCCTCAGCAATTCGTCAGACACTTGTCCGTGGAACGTCACATGATCTGCCAGTAGCTCAGAGATCGGCCAGGTTGCGAAGGTTTCCCGGAAGGTTTGGTTGCCGTGCCAGGGGATGCGGTCGTTGCCCACAACATCGAGGTAAATCTCCGGAAAGCGCGGCGTCAATTCCGCCAGCGCCTTGGCGAGGACATCGATGCCTTTGCGTTCCTCTAGTCGCCCGATGAACAGCAGGCGGACCCGATCCGGCGTCGCCGCCAGGTGCTCACGCGGCAGTTGCGTCGGGTCGGCGAGTCCGTGATGGATCACCTGCAGCCGCGGCGGCTCCATCGTGATGTTATAGAGCCGTTCCAGAGTCGGCACGATGGCATGGCTGTTGGCATGCACCGCGTCGGCGGACAGCATCAGATGTTTCTCGATTCCCAGCATCGGCCGAGCAAACTCGGCCATGTAGGTCTGATCTGAGGCCTGGCTCTGGTGGCTTTCCAGCCACACGCCGAGCGAGGTGTGCAGGCTGAGCGCGACCGGGAAGCAACCGTCTAGCAGCGGCGCGATCGGTTCCCCGTCCCAGATCGGCCCTTCGATGCAGCTCACATGGCGCTTGGCATCGATCTTGTGCACTTCCTCGAGCATCGTCGCCGAATAGTTCCAGATATGTCTCGGCAGTGTGAGGCCCGCAGCTTTCTCCGGCGGCGGCACATTTTTGATTTCTAGGCGATGCACCCACACGTTGTCCTCGAAATCGACCGTGTTGTGCTGCTCACTGCGGGTGAGCACATGCACATGATGGCCTGCATCCGCCAGGGCGGCGGTCACCGCGCGTGTATAGGTACCGATGCCGCCGATGCGGCCTGGGGGGAATTCTTGCGAGAAGAAGCAGAACACTTTTCGGCCGCCGGGAGGAATTTGGCGCGGAAACTCCAAATAGGGCTCCTGCAGGCGCGCCGCGCGCTCTCGGGTCAGCAATTGCCGCTCGCCGGAAAGGCCACGGCCCAAACCACGCGCCCAGGCGCGGTCAACATCTTTCCAGAACTGATCGTAGTCGTTCTGCGACAGCCTGCCGGCCTCGAGATGCATACGCGCATCCTGCGCGTGGCCGTCGATGAAGCTTTTCGCATCATCGATAACCTCGGTCATTGTGTAGTGACCATGGTTGTTTACGATTGAGAAGTAGATTTTGTTCTTGATGACGGGAAATCGATTCCGCGTCACCTTGTGCGTATTGCGGATATGGCTTGGCAAAAATTTGTGATGCACCAATGCATTCGGCAGTTGCCTGATCACGAAGCCACGATCCACCATCCGGCAACATACGTCGGTCTCGTCGAGATAGAATTCGATCTCTTCGTCGAACCCGCCAACGTCGAGCAAATAGTCACGCCGGAACGACGTATTGGTACCCTGAAGATACGGAAAATTATTAGAGAGGGGAAAGTTATACTCATCGGCGGGCGTCGTTCGGCGCCAATCCGCGTTCCCCAATCGATTCGCAGTCGTATAGAGATACTGGTATTCCCAGCCGGTATGATTGTAGACCACGCCGCCACTGGCGGCAACGCGGGGGTCGTCGTAGCCGGCCACCAGGTCGCGCAGCCATTCCGCCTCGGGTATCCCGTCATCGTCAACGAAGGCGACGATCTGCCCCGCCGCCAGCCCGATCCCAATATTGCGCGACATTGACAGGTTATATTCCGGACACGATGCGACCTTGACTTGACCGGCCATGGACCGCACCAGTTCCTTGGTGCCATCCTCAGTCGGACCACAGACCACGCATACTTCGAAATTCGGATAGTCAAGAAATTTCAAGCTGCGCAGCGTGTTGGCAAGTGCGTCGCGTCGTCCGTTGGTATTGATGACAACCGAAACAGTTGGCTGACCCAAAATTCCCATGATTATCACCCGGCTGTTCGAACGCTGATGGATTGTTGGCAAATCAAGTCCGGCAACACCTGACTAGGTGTGCTTAAACACTTCCCACAGAGCCGATATCTCTTTCCTGATCTCGCCAAGTTCGGTTTGAAACTGACCTTCTCGTTGCTCGGCGTCGGCTCGCAGCTTCGCTACAACGCCGGCCGCAGAGTTCGCCGCCGACAACGCGTTGAACAATGTCGGCATCTGGCGTCTCCACGAGTCGACATCTGTCAGAGCCGACGACACCGGCCCATGCACATGCGACTCAAGGGCAGCGATCTGCGCGCCCGCCTCTTCACGAAAGCGCACCAGACGCCCGAGCGTGCCGATGAGTTCCTCAGGCAGACCATCCCCGGCCTGCGTTGAAATGGCTGGGGCCGCGCTGGCCGGTTGGGCACTACCGACGGATACCGGCTGGCAGGCGAGCGCGCGCGTGCCTGGCACGGCGACCAGCAAATAGGTCTGGCCGTTGGTCGACATGACCATGGCGGCCGCTGGGTCGACCAGCGAGGCCGGAAGCGCTGCGGTCCAGAGCGCGCGGCCGTTGACGTCCAGTACCGGTTGGCCTGGCGGACCAAACACGGTGAACACATGCAACGGCGCGCCGTTGGCGGCTAATGCTGTGATGAACATCGGATCGGTCGAGGCCGCGTCAAGGCAGAAAACCTGACCGCCCTGCATCCAGGCTTTGGCCTCGCCCACGTCGCGGGGCAGGATGCTTGCAACTCGCTGCAGCATCACGCCGCGAAAATGCAAATCGGTGGCGTTAGCCTCCGCCCAACACCGGACCTCCAATGATATCCGTTCGGTTGCCACGAACGGCAGTACAATAACCATCTTCTCGGCGTTGCCCGTGACCGAAAAACTATAGGAGTTGAGGGTCTCCGGCTGCGAACGATTGGTGCCAAAATCCGTCCAGCCCAGTGCCTCGATCATCATCTCCGGCGAAGCCATGTCCCTGGGATTATCTACATAAGCCGTTGCCAGATAGGTTCCGGGCTCAATGTCCATAATATTGCCATAGAAGATATGTGCGCCGCCGCCTTCTGTCATTGAACCGTTGATGCCATAATTCTCGGCGCCACAGAAAAATGACTCCACGAACAGGCTCGTCACTTCTAACATGTCATCTCCTTGTCGTAATGCGCCGCATGCTGAGGTCGATATCAAGCCTTCACGCGTTATTGCGGCGCCCTGCGGGCTTGGCAAGCTCAAATATGACCTGAATCGGCGACCGTCCCCGTTCTTCGCAGCGTTTAGCCGGCGCTGGCAAGAACCCGGTAGGCATCGGCCGCAAAATCAACATTGGCGGAACGGCACTCGGCGAGCGCCCTCTCGTGGATCGGCGCATCGCCCACGAGGTCCGGCCAATTCCGTCTGCTTCCAACCAAAACGGGATGCCGCATGGAGAAAAATTTGGAACTGGTGGGCAACGCCACAACCCTGCGCTTCAGAAGGGTTGCCCAATAGGCGCCGTGGAAAGAGTTGGTGACAATCGCCTCGCTGGTACCAATGAAGTCAAGGGTTTCCGCGAAATCACCAAAGTTGGTCATGATATCAGATGCCGGGTATTTCCGACTGAAATACCCAAGTTCCGCGGGCTCGTTCGCATGCAGGAAAAACCCGATCCGGCGCACCGGCTCCCGTGGCACATCGAACAGCGGCGACAGACAGCTCGCGCAGGGTACCCAACGAAAGCGTGTGTTCCAGTCGCGCACGCCTACCAGCGCAAATGAGCTGACTGAAAATGCAGGACTGTCAAAATCCGCCCGCCAAGTCGATCGGTTGGGATAATTGTGCCCAACCCCCCACAAAATGACAGGCCGTTGCGCAGAATGATTGATATATTCCAGTGCGGGAAGAAAATAAGGCGTCAACAGGCCGCCGCCGCCCACGATCAGCGGCCGCCGCGTCACAGCTTCGGTGAATGCGAGTCGTGACGTCGTCGCGAGGTTGTACCGTGGATGCCACGCGTGAAGGTCATGGGGCTCGGCCTCGCGCAGAAAAGAAACATAGTGACTCGGTGTCGACATCAGATCGCCGACATTGCAATCCTTGCGTGCATGGAGCGCCAACACGTCGGGCAGCGGTTGCCACGCGTCATGTGCCATGGAAGCAGACCCGCCCCCCACGGTGGAGCCGCGCGGCAGGAACACGGACCGTACTACGCACTCAGTCCCCTGGCTGTCCGCGCCGCGGCCGATGACGCTCACGCGCAAGCGATGGTCACCGTTCGGCAGACCGGTCAACGTGAGAAGCGTCTCGTTGTCCTGACGCCACGGTCCGCCCAGATCCACCGGTCCCAGCGAGAGCCCATCGAGTTCGATCTCAACAATGCCACTATATTCATGCCGCGTCAGATGCAGTCCGGTGGCTGTTCCGGTGAACTCGACAATTAATGACGCACCGACCTCGTCGGTGATCGTGATGTTTCCGTGAATGGGCAAGCTGAACTCGCGCCGCCAGTGGCCGAGAAATTTCACTGAAGGACGCACATCCTCGGACCGGCGCACAGCCCAGCCTTCGAGCAGCTCGTGCGCCGCGATCTCCGCGGCCCCAGCGACGCCCTCGCGCAGGGGCACCCACTTCATCTCAAAGTCGCCCACGAACCTGCGGGCATTGCGGATATCTTGCCGAACGGGGCCGAACTTCAATTTTATGCTCCAGGCCGCCGCGTCGCGCTAAGACGTGGAATTAACCAATTGCAATGCAGTGTCAAAGAAAGTCCGCGTTGGCGGCTTCACTTCACAATTTGAGGAGTGCAAGCCGCGGATGACTGAGTTGGACCAAGCTGGGTCGCGTCGACCTGGGCACCGCCAAACCCAAGCGCGGCCATATCCAGTCGAGATCATCAATCAAATAATCGTTACAAAATCCGTTATTACGCATGATCTTAACTCCGCTCGGGAGCACAAAGCGTATCTCAGAACCAGTTTCAAGTGGATGAGGCAGCCATCACAAATGTTTGATCGATCGCCACCGCCGCGGTGCGCTGAGCCGCCGTCAATGCGCGGTTTGCCCGGTGCGGATCATCGGCCTAATCCCTCACTGCCGCGCGGGGCGGATACGCGGGCTGGGCCAGGCCCCGTCAGAGTCTCTGCCAAACCGCCGGGGATATGGCGTCGCTGCGTCAAGGGCCTGGCGCTCGGAGAGCTGAAAAATCCAATTCAATCGGCAAGGTGGCCCGTCGGCGGCTTAGGACGGCGCTGCGAGTGCTGCCTTCTGAGCGAAGCCTATCAAGGCGTCATTGCCGGACGTATCGGCAAAGGCGCGGCTGAGATAGCTGGCTTGCTCGCTCCAGGTCAGCGCGTCGTTCAGGGCGTCGGTTGATATCTCGCTCAGATGGCGCAGCGTGCCGGCATAATAGTCGGCGGGCGTGTGCTGGTGCGGATCATTCCAGAACTTAAACATCCGCGGCCGGCTGGCATCGTCCGGCAATCTGCGGGCGACGGCGGCGACGCACGGAATATAAGGCTCAAAGAGATAGTCACTGCCCTCCGGCCGGACAGTTTGCGCCATCCCCAGGCGTCCCAGGATCTGGTTGACGAGATAGGACATGGCGATGCGTGAGGGGTGGTTGATCGAATTAAACAGTTGCCAGGTCCAGCCAGACTTTTCGATCAGCGGCGTCAGCCGGATGTCGAGCTGCTCCTCCTCCTCGCGCCGACGCAGCTCGATAAGCGAGGTGTCGAATTCGCTTGCGATGAACTGCGGCGACAACAGCTCGTCTGACACCATCGTTGCCACGATCGTGGCCGGGTCAATGCCCAGCAAGAACAGCTTGACCAGCACGATGTCATGATAGGGCATGCTCAAGCTTTGGATATCGACGGTTTTTGAACGCAGATAATAGATCGACGGGTGGTGGCCACGGAAAAATGCCGAGGGGTAGGTGAGGATCTTTGCGGTGGCCTTCGCGGTCTCGCGGATGAAATCTGATGACAGGTCATTCCGGTCGCGGTAGCCCATGCGCACGGGCTGCATAATGATCACATCCGCGCTCTCGCGAAATGCGCGATATTCCTCCAAATGGTTGACAGCCTCGTCGGTATGCACCTCGCAGGACATGATCTCCCAGTCGGGGTAGATCTCCTTCAGCATGTGCTTCATCGCCACTGACTGGCAGTTGCCGTGAAGATAGACCCGCATCCAAACCCCCCTTGCCGCCTGACCCCGCCTTGGCAGTGCGGTTTTGGGCTAGTGCAAATTTAAAGACGAATGCCAAACACTTATCCTGGATTCCAACAATTGTCAGCCGCGCATTTCTCGCAGGCCAGAATCGCCGCCCCGGCGCGCACCGCGCCAACAGCTGAGAATCCAATACTATACCTCCGGCATCATCTGATACACTTTCCAAAAAGGCGGGGAACGGATCATGGGGCGGATGGAAAACGGCGCGGCGGTGGATGCCGCCGAGGAGGCGGTGTTCGCCAAGGTCTCGCGCCGGCTGATCTGGTTTCTGTTCCTGCTGCTGCTCGTCAACTTCCTCGACCGCACGAATATTGGCTTCGCCGCGCTCACCATGAACCGCGAGCTGGGGCTCGATGGCGCCACATTCGGCCTGGCAGTCACCGGTTTCGCCATCGCCTATGTGCTGTGCGAGATCCCCTCCAACCTCGCCCTGCAGCGCTTCGGCGCGCGAATCTGGATCGCGCGGATCATGGTCACCTGGGGCCTGGCCGCCGCCGCCTGCGCCTTCGCCGCCGGCGCGACCAGCCTGATCACCCTGCGCGCGATGGTCGGCATGGCCGAGGCCGGCTTCGCGCCCGGCGTGGTGCTCTATCTCACCTATTGGTATCCGCAGTTCCGCCGCGCCCGCGCGCAGGCGAATTTCATGATCGCCCAGCCCATCGCGGTGGCCGGCGGCTCCATCGTCTCCAGCCTGATCCTCGGGCTCGACGGCACGCTCGGCCTGTCCGGCTGGCGCTGGCTGTTCCTGCTCGAGGGCCTGCCGGCGATCATCCTCGGCGTGGTGGTGTTCTTCTACCTCACCGACCGGCCCGGCACCTCAACCTGGCTCACCGCCGAGGAGCGCGCGCTGGTCGAGGCCGCGGTCAAGCGCGACGCCGAGAAGCGCGAGGCGATCGCCGGCCTGGAGGGGCCGTCCTGGCGCATGTGCCTGTCGCGCAACATGCTGCTGATCTCGCTCGCCTACATGACACTGCTCGGCAATTACAGCGCGGCCGCCTACTGGCTGCCGCAGATCGTCCGCGCCGCCGCCAGCCCCGGCCAGCCCTATTGGATGACCGGCCTGATGGCAGCGATCCCGCCTCTGGCCACCGCCTGCGCGCTGCCCTTCTGGTCCGCCCGCTCCGACCGCGCGCGCGACCGCTACTGGTATGCCATCATCCCCATCCTGTTCGGCGCCGCCGGCTGGATCATCGCCGGCATGGCGAGCGCGGCCCCGGTACAGCTGCTCGGGCTGACCATCGCCGGCGTGTGCTCCACCGCCGTCTGGCCGATTTTCTTCGCGATGCCCTCGGCGGTGCTGCCGCGCCAGGCGCACGCGCTAGGCATCGCCTTCTTCAACACCATCGGCATGTGCGGCACCGCCCTGGTGCCGCTGATCGTCGGCATCCTGCGCGACCGCACCGGCGGTTTCTCCGCGCCGATGCTCTTCGTCGCCGGCACGCTGGTCTGCGGTGCCGCCCTGATGCTCTTCGTCCCCCGCCGCCTGCTGGTCGGCGACGGCGAACGCGCGCCCGGCGTCGCCAAGGTGGCGGCCGAATAGCGGAGCCCAGCGCGTGCCCGAGCCGATCATCTTCTATTTCGACTTCATCTCGCCCTTCGCCCATATCGGCGCCCAGGCGGTTGAGCCGGTCGCCGCGCGCCTCGGCCGAAAGGTGGAGTGGCGACCGGTGCTGATCGGCATCACCATCCTGAAGATCATGGGCATGCAGCCGCTGCCCCAAACACCGCTGAAAGGGCCCTATCTCGCGCGTGACCTGCAACGCCAGGCCGCCTGGTTCGGCGTTGAGATCCGCCCGCACGGCCTGAAAGGCGTGAACTCCGTGCTCGCCTGCCGCGCCTTTCAGTTCCTCGCCGACACCGACCCCGCGCGCGCCCAGCCCTTTGGCCACGCCGTCTTCACCCGCCTCTGGCAGCAGGGCGGCGACATCACGCCGATGCCAGCAGTGCTCACCCTCGCCGCCGCGGTGGGCGCCGACACCGGTGCCCTGGAGGCCTATCTGCTCGCCGACATCTCAAAAGACCGCCTGCGCGAGGCGGTGGACGCAGCGGTGGCGCGCGGCGTGTTCGGCGTGCCCAGCTTCGCCGCCGAGGGCGAGCTGTTCTGGGGCAACGACCATCTGTGGATGCTGGAACATTACCTCCGCACCGGCGGCTTCACCCCAGGCTCATAGCTTGCGCGCCGGCCCCGCGAGGTCGATCTCGCGTGCCATCTCCCGCAGTCGCACCTTCGAGATCTTGCCGAAACCCACCCGCGGCAGCGCCGCCACGAATTCAATATGGCGCGGCCGCTTGAACGCCGAGAGCTGGCTCTGGCACTCCGCCTCCATCCAGGCCGCGCAGGCCGCCTGCCGCCCCTCATCGGCGCCGCGCAGCACCACGAAGGCCACCGGCACCTCGCCATAAACCTCGTGCGGTGCGGCCACCACGGCCACATCCGCAACCCCGTCCGCGCGCCCGAGCACCGCCTCGATCTCGCCCGCCGACACCCCCTCGCCGCCGACCTTGATGACATCCTTGATGCGGTCGCCAAACACGATCCAGCCATCCTCGCGCAGCACCACACGATCGCCGGTGCGGAAGAAGCCGTGCGCGTCGAACGCCTCAGCGTTGGCCGCCGGATTGGCGTCATATTCCTTGAACAGGCTGAGCCCGCGCACCCCGCCGACCAGCAGCGCACCGCTCTCGCCAGGCCGCACATCCTGCCCGGCATCATCGACAATGCGCACCCGATAGCCCACCGAGGGCCGCCCGATCGCCCCCTCCGGCGCGGTCCAGCCCGGCTCGCACACGATCGCCTGCGTCAGCACCTCGGTCATCCCCCAGCCGGAGACGAAATCGACCCCGAAATGCGCCATCTCCACCGGCTCGTGCCGCGCGCAGATCCAGCGGCGAAAGCCATGCGCCGGCACCTCCTGCTGGTGCAGCAGCTTCATCGTCGCGAACACCTGTGAGCCGACGGTGGCGCGATGCCGCAGCGCCGCCGGCCAGAAGCCGCTCGCCGAAAAGCGCGGCTGCAGCACCGTGCAGCCGCCCGCCCACAGCATCGAGGTGAAACACCAGGACAGCCCAACCACATGAAACAGCGGCAGAAACAGCAGCGCCACATCATCCGCGCGCAGGCGTTGCTGCATCGCGTTCAGCCGCGCCCCCCACAGCACATTCGCATGCGTCCACACCACCGCCTTGGGCAGCGAGGTGGTGCCGGTGGTGAACATCAACGAGACCGTCTCGTCGGGCGCCACCATCTCGGGGGGAATCGCATCGCCCAGCAACGTTTCGAACCGCGCCGCCGCCTCGGGCTGTGTCCCCGCCGCCGCCGGCAC
This sequence comes from uncultured Rhodospirillales bacterium, assembly GCA_903904805.1. Lineage (GTDB taxonomy): Bacteria > Pseudomonadota > Alphaproteobacteria > Acetobacterales > Acetobacteraceae > CAIVDX01. The sequence goes on along the minus strand of CAIVDX010000357.1, from coordinate 4,973 downwards.
GCCGGCATCGTCCGAGGTCACCACCAGCCAGCGCAGACCCGGGCAATGCGCCGCGACGATGGCGGCCGATTTCGGCTGGGTGATCGCTCCCACCGCGCCGGACGAGGTGGCGAAATGTCGCAGTTCCGGCCCCACCGCCATCGCGTTGGTGCCCACACACACCGCGCCGATCCAGGCACAGGCGAAGCGTGCCAGCAGCGTCTCCGGGCAATTCTCCAGATGCACCAGCACCCGGTCGCCGTGCCGCACCCCGCGCGCCCGCAGCCCCGCGCCGATCCGGGCGACATCCTCGACGAACCGCCGATATGACCAGCGCCGCACCGGCCCCTCCGCCGGCTCCCACACCAGCAACGTCCGATCGCCCTCGCGCGCCGCCAGTCCGCTGAGCCAAGTGCCGATATTCATGCCGGCGAACGGCGACAGGCCCTGCATCTGCGCTTCCATCCACATCCCCCATCGTCCGCTCTCACCGGCGGCATGCTGGCGGCGAGGTTACGGCGCGCGCGGCGCCGATGTCGACGCCCCCAATCCGCCGCGCACCACCGTGGCACTGAATTCGCTTGCCCCACCCAGCGCGCGCCGCGATGGCGCGCTCACGACCAGCGGGAGAAACCGGGCAATGTCGCAAACCAGCATGCCAGGCGTCGAGGCGGCGGTGCAGCATCTGCTCAGCCTGGTGCGCGAGGCGCGCGAGCGCAGCCGCGAGGACCCGTTCGGCAGCCCCGTCCTGGCCGTCGCCCTCGCGGTGATCCGCCAGATGGATGCCGGCACCCTGACGTTTGACCAGCTTGACGATATCGTCCGCCATCTGCGCGACGCCGCCTTCGCCGCCCGCGCGCAACGCCTCGCCACCTATGTCGGCGGCCTCACCGGCACCGAGGTCGCCTATGCCGCCCTCGCCGAGCGCCTGGTGCACCCGATCGAAGGCGACAGCGCGGTGCCCTTCCGCACCTTCCGCGCCGCCACCGAGCGCACCCGCTTCGCCGCCGTGTTCACCGCCCACCCCACCTTCTCGCTGCCCGCCGAGGTCGCCAACGACCTCGCCCGCGCCGCCTCCGGCCAACCGGTCGCCGCCATGCCGGCTCGCTCGCACCGGCCCACCCGCCCGACGCTGACGGAGGAGTTCGATCAGGCCGTCGCCGCCATCGCCAACGGCCGCGACGCGATCGACCGCCTCACCGAGGCCCTGCTGCGCGCCGCCGAACGCGGTTGGCCCGCGCTCTGGCGCGGCCTCACCCCGCGCCCGGTCATCCTGGCCAGCTGGGTCGGCTACGACACCGATGGCCGCACCGACATCGAATGGTGGGACACGCTGCGCCTGCGCCTGACAATGAAACGCCTGCAGCTCGCGCGCATCCAGCATCAGGCAGGGCAGGGGCCAGCTGCCGACCGTCTTGGCGCCGCGCTCGCGGTGGTCGACGCGCAGATCGCCGCCTGTCCGGCCCGTGCCAACCCCGAGGAGGTCGCCGCCTTCGCCGCCCTGCTGATCGGCCAGCGCGAGACCGCCCTGATCTCACCCGAGCCGATCCTCGCTCTGCTCGACCAGGCGATCGCCGAGGCCACCGACCCCACCGCCCTGCTGGCCGCCCGCGCGGGCCTGGTGAGCCACGGCCTCTCGCTCGCCCACAGCCATTTCCGCCTGAACGCCACCCAGCTGCACAACGCCGCCCGCGTGCGCCTCGGCCTCGCCGAGCCTCCCGCCGACGCCAATCGTCGCCGCGCGCTGCTCGCCGGCATCGGCGAGGCGCTCGACCGCGTGGTCCCCGAGCCAGTCGATTTTGGCGCGCTGATGGCCGAACAGGCCTCGGCGGTGCGGCTGGTCATGGTGATCGCCCAGATCGTCAAACATATCGACGCCACCACCCCCATCCGCTTCCTCATCGCCGAGACCGAGAGCGGCTACACGCTGCTCTCGGCCCTCTGGCTCGCGCGCCTGTTCGGCATCGAGAAACAGATCGAGATCAGCCCTTTGTTCGAAACCCCCGAAGGGCTCGAACAGGGCGCGCGCGTCATCGCCGAGGCGCTGCGCTCACCGCACTGGTGCGCCTATCTGCGCGCCACCGGCCGCCTCTGCCTGCAATTCGGCTACTCGGACTCAGGCCGCTATCTCGGTCAGCTCGCCGCCAGCTACCTCATCGAGCGCCTCCGCCTGAAGGTGGCGGACCTGCTGGTGAAGCACGGCCTGACCGAGGTTGAACTGGTGCTGTTCGACACCCACGGCGAAAGCATCGGCCGCGGCGCGCATCCCGGCTCCTTCGCCGACCGCCTCGCCTATATCTCCCCCACCGCCGCCCGCCAGGCCCTCGCCAATGCGGGCATCGCCACCCGCGAGGAAAGTGCTGTGCAGGGCGGTGACGGCTATCTGCTGTTCGGCACCCAGGCGCTGGCCGGTGCCACCATCGCCCGCATCGCCGAGCACGCGTTCGCCGAGATGGGCGAGGGCCCCGACCCGATCTACAATGAACCCGATTTCGCCGCCGATTTCTTCGCCTCCATCGGCAGCGGCATGAAGGAGCTGGTCGAGGATCCCGGCTACGCCGCCCTGCTCGGCGCCTTCGGCCCGGCGCTGCTCGACCCCACCGGCTCGCGTCCGTCCGCGCGCCAGTCAGACAGCGGCGGCCCCGCCATCATCCGCCACCCGCGCGAGCTGCGCGCCATCCCCAACAATGCGATCCTGCAACAGCTGGGCTGGTGCGCCAACACGCTGCAGGGCCTGGGGGCCGCCGCGTCGCGCCATGCCGACGAATTCGGCCCGCTGATGGCCGCCAGCCCGCGCTTCCGCCGCGCGCTCGATTTCGCCGCCCACGCATTGGCCCATTCCGACATGCATGTGCTGCACGCCATCGTCGGCCTGCTCGAACCCGGCGCCTGGCTCGACCGCGTGCCCTACGCCACCATGCCCGGCCGGGCCGAGGCGCTGCTGAGTGTCGCCCGCGCGCTGGAGCGGCTCGGCCTCGGCCAGAGCATCGGCCCGATGGTCCGCCGCATCCAGTTCGACTATCTGGCCCTCGCCAAGGCCTGGCCGAACGCGCCGCATATGGCCCCGCAGGAACAGCTGCTGCACGCGTTGCGGATCGCCGCGATCCAGAAGATCTGGCTGCTGGGAAGCAAGATCCCCGACTTCGCCCCCCGCTTCGGCCTCACCCGTGCCGCCCTGGAAGACCGCCTGCTGCGCCTGGATGTGCCCGCCTGCCTGAAGCTGCTGCAGGACGTGTTCCCCAACAGCCCGACCCCCGCCGCGGTGCGCGACTATGCCGAACCGCCGGGCCGCCGCAACGCCGTCAGTTACGGCGACCTGCACAGCGAGATCTTCACCCCGATGGCGCAACTCTTCGCCACGGTGCGGGAGATCGGCACCGCGATCAGCCACGAGGTCGGTGCCTTCGGCTGATCGCCCCTTCGGCGATCGGCCCTTCGGCGATCGGCTTTTCGGCTGATCGCCGGACCACCATCTTCACATAGACGGTCCGCGACGCCTTGCTCGCAGCATGGACTCGCTGTAATTAAATTCTCAGAGCGTGCCGACACGTCCCACAGAATGGGATCGGTCAGCTGTCAGAAAGGCTGTCGCACCGATGCCGTTTGTCACCCCAGCCCCCCGCAGGAACCGCCCGTGGCAGGCTCTGGCACTCGCCGGATCGATCATCCTGCCGGCGATCGGCACACCCGCTCATGCGCTGACCTTCAACGTGACGTTCGATTCCACGATCACGAGCGATCCGAACGCCAGCGCGATCGAGGGCGCGATCAACGCCGCGCTCGGTGTCGCCGAGGCCGATATCAGCTCCAACGTCGCCGTGAAGCTCGTTTTCCAGGAAACCAGCAGCGGCCTGGGCAGCTCAAGCACCTATATCTATCAGCTGAGCTATTACAATTATTACAACAGGCTGAAGGCGATCGACACCGCCTCGGGCGCGACCGCCGCACAGCAGGCCGCCTTGGCCTCGCTGGGGACGGCACCGACGAGCAGCTCATCGGGCAATCCCGTCAATGGCAGCACCTTGGTGGATGTCACCGGACCCGAGGCGAGGGCGCTCGGTATCACCACGCCGACAGTGCCGTTCGACACGACCATCTCCCTGAACACCTCGATCACCTCACCGCCGAACACCCTCTCCGGCTATTACAGCCTTGAGTCGGTGGCGGCGCATGAGATCGATGAAGCCCTGGGCATCGGCGGCACCGGCTCGACCCTTGGCGACTCCACCCCGGCCGTCGGCACCCTGGATCTGTATCGCTATTCCGCCTCCGGCACGCGCAGCTTCTCCACCATCCAGACCACCACGCCCTATTCCTATTTCTCGATCGATGGCGGCGTCACCGCTCTGGCCTATTTCAACCAGACCTCCGGCGCGGATTATGCCGACTGGCTCAGCAATCCCATTCCCAACAGCTTCGGCACGATGGTGCAGGATGCCTACGGCCAAACCGGCGCCAACCCGGTGCTGGGCACGGCCGAACTCACTGCCCTGAACGTCATCGGCTACAGCCTGACCTCGTCGGAATCCTCCGGGGTGACGGTGCCCGAGCCGACCTCGCTGGCCATGCTGCTGCCCGGCATGCTCGGCCTGGTCAGCCTGCGCCGGCGCGTCCGTCGGCCCGCCTAGCCGCTTTCCATCACGAGGGAGGGCAGAAGCCTCCCTGCCGCCCCAGCCCGATCAGGGCGGGGGGATCGGCGTGTAATACACCCCGCTCGCGCCATAGCTGGCTGCCAGCCAGACCGTGCCGCAATCATAGGCACGCACGAATGGCCGATAGGCGCAGCCCGCGGGCAATACCGGATAGGCCACCGGACGCGCGGCCGCCGCGCTCGCCGCCGCCACGCCGACGGTCGCGCCCACCACCGCCCCGGCCGCCGCCGCGCAGCCCGCGCAGCCGGTCGCCGAGTAGTAGGGCACCGCGACGGGCGGGTGATAGGCCGGATAACCCGCATAGCCGCCGGCCGGCGGATAGCCACCATAGGTCGGCGGATG
>CAIVDX010000356.1 GCA_903904805.1 uncultured Rhodospirillales bacterium | reverse complement strand
GGAACTGCACGAATTCCATATCCTCAAGCGGCAGCCCGGCCCGCGCCACCATGCCATTGCCATCGCCGGTGCAGGTATGGGCCGATGTGGCCGAGAAATACGCCCTTCCATAGCCGCCGGTGGCCAGCACCGTCATTTTGGCGCGGAAGCGGTGTAGCGTGCCATCATCGAGTTTCCACGCGATGACGCCCTGGCAGGAGCCGTCGGCGCCCATGATCAAATCGAGCGCAAAATACTCGATGTAGAACTCGGCATTGTGCCGGACCGACTGGCCGTAAAGCGTGTGGAGAATGGCGTGTCCGGTGCGGTCGGCCGCGGCGCAGGTGCGCTGCACCGGCGGGCCATCGCCAAACTCGGTCATGTGGCCGCCAAACGGCCGCTGATAGATCTTGCCCGCTTCAGTGCGCGAAAACGGCACGCCGTAATGCTCAAGCTCATACACCGCCGCCGGCGCGTTGCGGGCGAGGTATTCCATGGCGTCGTTGTCGCCGAGCCAGTCCGACCCTTTGACGGTGTCGTACATGTGCCAGCGCCAGTCATCCTCGCCCATGTTGCCGAGTGCCGCGCCGATGCCGCCCTGGGCTGCCACGGTGTGGCTGCGGGTGGGGAACACCTTGGTGATGCAGGCGGTCTTGAGGCCGGCGGCACCCATGCCGAAGGTGGCGCGCAGACCGGCACCGCCGGCGCCGACCACCACCACGTCGTAGGTGTGATCGACGATGTTGTAGGCACCGGTCGAAGGCTTGTTGATCGCGTTCATCGTCTGTCTGCCCGGCCGCTTGGCCGACCCCCTCTAATGCGCACGCACCGCGGTTGATGAACCGAGGTGAAGGCCAGCTTCAACGGCCCGTGGTGAAGGCCAGTTTCAGAACCGCGATGATGCCGGCCATGCCGAGAAACACGCAGAGCGCCTTCACCGCGAGTACGGCGACCACGCGTCCGCCGTCCTGATGGATGTAGTCCTCCAGCACGGTCTGCAACCCCGCCTGGGCGTGATGCAGGCTGGCGTAGACCAGCGCGATCAGCAGCACGGTGTTGACAGGCGATGCGACGAAGGCGGCCACCGCGGTCTGCGGCGCGCCGAGCAGGCTGAACACCGAGATCACGAACCAGATGGTGAGCGGCAGCAGCGCCACGGCGGTCAGGCGCTGGATCCACCAATGATGCACGCCGCCATGGGCGGAGCCGAGGCCGCGCACCCGGCCGAGCGGGCTGCGGCGGACGGTGATGTGAATGTCAGCCATGATCTATCTCCACGCCGCGAAGCCGATGACCCACACCAGCAGGGTGAGCACGGCGGTGGCGCCGAGCACCACATAGGAGGTGCCGTTCAACCCCTCATGCGCGAAGCCGCGCCCGGTGTCCCACAGCAGATGCCGCACGCCGTTCAGCACGTGGTAGGACAGGGCGGCGACCCAGCCGAGCAGCATCAGCACGCCAAGCCAGGAGCCGATGAAGCCCTCGACCATGGCGAAATAGCCGGGTGAGCCGGCGGCGGCGACCAGCCACCAGACCAGCAGCAGGCAACCCACCGAGAGGGCCACGCCGGTGGCGCGGTGCAAAATGGAGGACAGCATCGTGACAGGCCAGCGATAGGTCTGCAGATGCGGGGACAGCGGACGGCGAACCAGCTTGCCGTCACTGTTGCGCGCGATCATCAGCGCGTCACGCGAGTCTTTCATGCGTGGGTCAGGCCTTTCCAGCATGCCGGCCCTGAACGGAAATGGCGGGCGGCGCGTCGGGGATGGGGCTTACTCCCGCGGTGCAGCATGGTCAATTCGGAGTCACCCGATGGCCGACCCGCCCGCAGGGCGGCCCTGGTCTTGTCGGACAGGTGGCTTGTTGTGCATGGTTGAGCGGCATCCAGTGCGAAAAATCGCCAACGGAGCCGAAACGGGAGGAAATCATGACCCAGACTTTGATCGGTCGCCGCGCCGCCGTGGCGCTGACGGCCGGCACGCTCGCCACGCCGGCCATCTTCCGCCATGCCCGCGCCGCCAGCCGGACCATCAAGCTGGGCTTCATCAGCCCGCGCACCGGCCCGATCGCGGCATTCGGCGAGGCGGATGATTTCGTCATCAGCGCGCTGAACAAGCAGTTGGCCGAGGGGATCGACATCAAGGGCACCCGCTATCCGGTGCAGATCATCCAGCGTGACAGCCAGTCGAGCGCCAACCGCGCCGCCGAGGTGGCGGGGCAGCTGATCCGCTCGGACAAGGTGGATCTGCTGCTGGCCTCCTCCACCTCCGACACCACCAACCCGGTCTCAGACCAGGCCGAGGTGAACGGCGTGCCCTGCATCACCACCGACACGCCCTGGGAGGCCTGGTTCTTCGGCCGCAAGGGCGATCCCAAGGTGGGCTTCGACTGGACCTATCACTTCTTCTGGGGCGAGGCCGATGCGGCCGCCGCCTTCACCGGCATGTGGGACAGCGTGCCGACCAACAAGCGCGTGGGCGTGCTGTGGTCGAACGATCCCGATGGCGTGGCGCTTGGCGACAAGGAGCATGGGCTCGCAGGGTTCTACAAAAAGGCCGGCTACGAGGTGGTCGATCTCGGCATGTTCCCGGTGATGGGCGGGGATTTCACCGCGCAGATCTCGGATCTGAAAAAGGCCGGGGTGGATATCGTGAATGGCGTGTTCATTCCGCCTGACTTCGCCACCTTCTGGACCCAGGCCGCGCAGCAGGGCTTCAAGCCGAAGGTTGCCACCATCCTGAAGGCGCTGTTGTTCCCCTCGGCCGTCGAGGCGCTGGGCGATCGCGGTGCGGGGTTGTCCTCCGAGGTGTGGTGGTCGCCGGATCATCCGTTCAAGTCGAGCCTCACCGGGCAGACCTCCGCGCAATATGCAGGGGCCTGGACGGCGGCCTCGAAAAAGGAATGGACACAGCCGCTCGGCTTCAAGCATGCGCTGATCGAGGTGGCGGTGGATGTGCTGAAACGCTGCGCGGACATCAACAGCCCAGAGGCGATCCGCGATGCGATCAAGGCAACGCAGATGGACACGCTGGTCGGCAAGGTCGGCTGGAAAGGTGGACCGGTGCCGAATGTCTGCACCACACCGCTGGTGGGCGGGCAGTGGGCGCCTGGCAAGTCGTTCAAATATGATCTGCTGGTGGCCAACAACAAATCCGCGCCGATTATTCCGGTGGCGAAGCCGTTTGAGATCATCAAATACGGCTAAGACTTCTTGACTGGCCCCCGCCGCGTGCCAGGATCGGCCCCCTCCGCGGGCCGATCAGAGCACGCGGCGGGAGGATAACATGCGGACGAGCACGGACCGGATTCTGACCACCCATGTCGG
>CAIVDX010000355.1 GCA_903904805.1 uncultured Rhodospirillales bacterium | reverse complement strand
GGCCAGCATCGCCACCGCGGCCTCGGGCACCATCGGCAGATCGATGGTGACGCGGTCGCCCTTCTGCACGCCGAAGCCCTTGAGCACATTGGCGAGTTTGCAGACCTGGGTGTGCAGCTCGCGATAGGTGATCAGCTTGTGGCTGTTGGGGTCGTCACCTTCCCAGATGATGGCGACCTGGTCGCCGCGCGTGGCCAGATGGCGATCGAGGCAGTTGGCCGAGGCGTTGAGCGTGCCGTCCTCGAACCATTTGATGCTGACATCGCCGACGAAGCTGGTGTTCTTGATCCTGGTGGGTGCGCGCATCCAGTCGATGCGCTGCGATTCCTTCGCCCAGAACGTCGTCGGGTCTGAAGCTGCCTGTGCGGCCATCTCTGTATAGCGCGCCGCGTTCACATGGGCGGCGGCGGCGATCTCCGGTTTCACCGGAACGATGGCTTCGTGTTCGTACGACATGGCTGTCCTCGACCTCTTGGTAAGCGCTTTGTTTCCCCCGTTGCCATATCCACCCGCGCGGCTGTGCACGCAAGGTGGCCACGACAACCGATTACTGCCCAGCGTCCTCTGGCACGCACACCATTCCGTCATTGATCTGCGTCACCACCGCTTCCAGCCGGTCCCCCAGGCAGATGCCCCGGTCGCACACGCCATCCTCAAGCCGGAAGCGCGCGCCGTGCGTGGCGCAGACGATGTGGGTTCCGCCCTCATCGAGGAACCTGCCGGCCGCCCAGTCGAGCGAGACGCCCAGATGCGGGCAGGAATTCACGAACACCTTGATGTCGCCGCTGTGGCGCACGCCGATCAGCCCGATCAGCCCGCCTGGCGGCGGCGGATAGGCCACCGCCGTGCCCTCCGCGATCGCATCCGCCGGGCCGAGCACGCGCATCAGGGCTTCACCCCACCGAGCGCGCAGATATGGTGCCATTGCTCGGCGGTGATCGGGCAGACCGACAGGCGGGACTGCCGGATCAGGGCGAGATCCTCCAGCGCGGGATCGGCCTTCATCTGCGCCAGCGTGACGGGCGTCTTGAACGGGCGCAGCGCCTTCATGTCCACACAGCTCCAGTCGCCCGCCTCCGCGGTGGGGTCGGGGTAGGCCGTGCGGGCGACCTCGACGATGCCGACAATCTCCTTGCCGATGTTGGAATGGTAGAAGAAGGCGCGGTCGCCTTTCGCCATGGCGCGCATGTTGTTGCGGGCGAGATAGTTGCGCACGCCGGTCCAGGGCTCGATCTTGTTCTCGACCTGCTGCGCCCAGGAGAACGCGTCGGGTTCGGATTTCACCAGCCAGTAGTTCATGCTTCGCCTGCCGCCCCCGCCTTATTGGACAAATGCATTGGTGTAGAGCGTGTCGATCGGCGAGGGTTTTTCCACCATGCCGAGGGTCACGTAGAAATCCTGCAACGCCGCCAGCCGCGCCGGATCGGCGGCGCCCGGCGTGCTCTGGCCGAGATAGGTGCGGGTGCGATAGTTGCGCAGCACCGCCTCCAGCCACGGCTTGCGGTCGGCGAAGCTGGGCACCGCGGCGGCGTAGATCTCGGCAGCCTTCGCCGGATCGTCAATCACCGTCTGCATGCCGCGCAGCGTGGCGCGGACCATAGCGCGGAGGAAATCGGGACGCTTCGCGATGGTCTCGTCGGACGCCATGATGCCTTGCGCCATCGTTGGGAAGCTGCTGACGGTGGGCAGCGAGACGGTGCCCGGCAATGCGGTGGTGAGGTCGATTTCCCAATCCGGCGTGCAGACGCAGGCATCGGCCGAGCCGGCCAGCACCAGCCCCACCACGCCGGCCGGGCCGACCGCCTGCACGCTCACATCGGTCTTGGACAGGCCCTGGCGGGCGAGCACGCCGAGGATGGCGTAGTAGTTGGCCTCCTGGAACGACATCACCGTGACCGTCTTGCCCTTCAGATCGGCGAGCGTTGCCACGCCGCGGTCGCCGCGTGCGACCACCACCGACAGCGCGCCGCCGCCCATCAGCCCGACCAGCTTCACCGGCACGCCGTTGGGCCGCACCAGGATCGGCGCGTCACCCAGCGCCACGCCAACCGGGGCGTTGCCGGCGCCGACCTGTTTGGCGACATCCACCCCGCCCTTGCCGGCGATGAAGGTGACATCGTAGCCGGCGTCGCTGTAGGCGCCGATCTGCTTGGCGATCACCCAGGGGGCGAAGGCCGGCAGTGCCGGTGGCGCGGGCAGCAGGAAGGTGATGGGTTCGGCGGCGGTGGCCGCCCCGGCCAGACCCAGCCAGAGCGCGGCGATCCAATGGCGCATTGATGTGTTCCCGTCAGCAAAGCCTGATTTCCGCATGTGCGGCGGCGTCGGGCAAGGGGGCCGAACGGCTTATATTATTCCATGCGGTGCCACCTGTGGGTAATTTTAGGGTTATTTTTTGGGATAACTCTTTTCATATAATATTGCACGGTGGTGCTCCTGCTGCTAGCCAAGCGCGTCGGATCGTGGAGGCCAGGATGCCCGCTTTGCTGAAATCGCGTTGGTCCCAGCTGGTGCTGGGGATCGTCTGCATGGTGATGATCGCCAACCTGCAATATGGCTGGACG
>CAIVDX010000354.1 GCA_903904805.1 uncultured Rhodospirillales bacterium | reverse complement strand
TCGATGCAAGGCCATTTGGCGGCTTTCAGCTGAAAATTGTCGTGCTGTGCCTGCTGGTGCAGTTCGTTGATGGCTTCGACAACCAGGCGATTGCGTTCGTTGCGCCTGCGTTGGTGCGCGACTGGCATGTCTCGCGTGAGGCTCTGGGGCCGGTGTTCGGCGCGGGGGCGTTTGGCACGCTGGTGGGAAGCCTTCTCATGGGACCGATCGGCGACTGGGCAGGACGCAAGATCCTGATGCTGGGATCGCTGATCCTGATCGCTGTGCTGATGGCGCTGACGGCCCAGGCGAGCTCAATGAATGAGCTGCTGGTGTTGCGGTTTGCGGCGGGCATGCCGCTGGGCGCGCTCATTCCAAGTACCATCGTGATGGCCAATGAATGGTCGCCGCGCCGGCATCGATCGGCGATGGTGACGATCATGGCGTGTGGCTTCGCGCTCGGAGCGGCGGTGGGCGGGTTGTTGGCATCCTATCTGGTACCGCGAGCCGGCTGGGAATCCGTCTTCATCGCAGGCGCGATCGGCACGGCTGTTCTGGCCGTGGCGGTGTTGCTGGCACTGCCTGAATCATTGCGGTTTCTGGCTTTGCGGCCGACGATGCCCCATCGTGCCCGGATCGCGGTTTTGTTGCGGCGTCTCGATCCGACGATGAGCATCAGTGATCATCCCGAGCTGGTGGTGCGGGCTCCGACCAAGGGCATGACTGTGGTGAAAAGCCTGTTCACCGAGGGGCGCAGCGCAATGACGTTGCTGCTCTGGGCGTCGTTTTTCATGAACATGCTGGTGATGAACTTTCTCAACAACTGGCTCCCCACATTGCTCAACGCCGGAGGTCTGCCGATGGCGCAGGCTGTACGCGTGACCACATTGTTCCAGATCGGCGGCATTGTTGGCGTAGTGCTGATGGGGGCAGTGGCTGACCGGCTCGGCGCATGGCGGCTTGTGATGGCCGCTTATCTTGCATCTGGCGTAATGGTTGCGCTGGTTGGTGCGTCAGAGGCAGGCACGTCACTCATCGCGTTGGTGGTGGGACTATCGGGCTTCTGCGTGATCGGCGTGCAGATGTCGTTGTCTGCCTTGTCGGCCACGCTCTATCCGACATCGATACGCTCCACCGGTTCAAGCTGGGCATTGGGAATTGGCCGGTTCGGCTCGTCGGCAGGCCCGCTTTTGGGCGGGGTTCTGGTGGGCTGGCAGTGGCCGCAGCCGACGATGTTCGCGTTTCTCGGACTGTTCTCGCTGGTCGGGTTCTGCTGCGTTGTGATGTTGGCACGCCAGGTGGCGCGGCCATCACCACGCCCGTTCGTCGCGCCACAGACCACCAGTGCGTAGGAGACACGATGTCGGCAATTCCTGATCTCGAGCGGTTTAGACTGCGCAATTTCATTGACCGGCTTCAGCAGATCGGGGCGGTGGAGGTACATGACGAGGCGCTGGATCTAGCTGATCTCAGCGGGATCATCGAAGCATCTGAAAAAGCCGTGCTATTTCGTGCAGCGGGCCCGGAGCGTTTCGAGATCGTTGCTGGGGTGATGGGTGCGCGGGCCCGTCTCGCCGCCGCGATGGGTGTGGCTGAGTCGGAAATGGTCGAGGAACTTGGACGCCGCTCCACGCAGGCCCAGCCTGTGGTCGAAGTGCCGCGCGACATTGCGCCTGTGCAGCAGGTTGTTCTGACCGGAGACGAGATCGACCTGACCACCCTGCCCTTCCACGTGCAGCATGATTGCGACGGGGCGCCCTATATTTCCTCAGCTATCGACTATTCCGTTGATCTGGAGACCGGGCGGCGGAATGTCGGCTGCCGACGACTGATGTTGCGCAACCGGACCACGTTGCGGTCGAACCTCTCGCAGCCATCGGATCTGCAGCGCAATTATCGGGCTGCGGTGGCACGCGGCGAGCGGCTACCGGTGAGCTTTGTGATCGGCAGTTCACCGCTCGATTTCCTTGCTGCCGTCATGCGCATGCAGGTGGATGAATTGGCGCAGGTGGCGAAAATGCGTGGTGCGCCAATGGGTGTGGTGAAGTGCGTGACCAATGACATTCTGGTGCCGGCCGATGCGGAAATGGTCATTGAGGGGTATTTCGACGAACTCGGATATCGGGAACTTGAGGGTCCATACGGCGAATTCTGGGGCTATTATGGCCCGGTGCATATCGACCCGGTGTTTCATGTGACTGCGATTACCCATCGAACAGACATGCTGCACCAGTCGCTGTTGCATGGCGGGCGCCGCCTTGAGCGGATGGAGATGGCGCCGCTCGCGGCACTTCATGGTGAACTCGCGGCATGGCGTGCGTTGCGCGCGGTTGGCATCGAACCCGCGGCTGTAAGGGTGATTCAGCACGCGGCACCACGGCAGCATGTGCGGGTGGCAATGCGCCAGGCGATGCCCGGACAGGCACGGTTCGCGATCTCGGCGTTGTTCGCCCTGCCGGGGGTGAAGCATGTGACCATCGTTGATGATGACATCGACGTGGATGACGATCACGAAGTCGAATGGGCGATGTCAACCCGGTTTCGGCCGGATCAGGATATGGTGACCGAGTCGGGATTTCCCGCATATTATGCAGATCCTACGGCGGAAAATCGTACGATTGCGAAGATCGGCTTCGATCTCACCTTGCGGTCTCGCGTTGCGGGGTCGCTGGAGGAGCGCCGGCCAACACCGCCGGTGATTGTGCCTACCAACAGCCATGCCTCAGTGGCAGATGCGCTGATGGATCGGCCGATGTATTTCGCGGAACTGATGGCGGCGGTAGGGAGCAAGGATGGTCGCGAGGTGGCCTTGGCGCTCGATGCGCTGCGCGAGGGTGGCCGCCTGAGCCGCTTGGAGCACGGCGAGTGGCAGCTGGCCAGAATTGGAGACGACAGCAAGTGAAGCTCGCAAGCTATATCGTTGACGGCGCGGCCAGCTTCGGGGCTGTGATTGAGGGTGGCGTGGTCACGCTGCCACCACGCCTGGGCGGGAGGTTCAGGACATTGCGCCAGCTTCTGGCTGCTGATGCGGTGGACGATGCACGCGCGGCACTCGTTGGCGCAGCCCCGGATCATCGTTTGGCTGATGTGACATTGCTGCCAGTCATCCCTGATCCCGACAAGATCGTCTGTGCTGGGGTGAATTACCGTGCACATGCCGAAGAAACCGGGCGGGACGTCCCGACCCGGCCGAGCATGTTCCTGCGCATGACCAATACGCTGCTGGCCGACGGCGAGCCAATGCTGCGGCCGGTGAACTCCACGGCGTTTGATTTTGAGGGCGAACTGGTCGCCATCATCGGACGTGGGGGTCGTATGATCCCGGCGGCGCGGGCATTGGACCATGTGGCTGGCTACACCTGTTTTGTCGACGGCAGCGTGCGCGACTTCCAAAAATTCTCAGTGACTGCAGGCAAGAATTTTGCGGGCACGGGCCCGCTGGGGCCGTGGATGGTGACCGCAGATGAAATTCCAGATCCCGCAGCGCTGACGTTGATCACGCGGCTGAATGGCGAACAGGTGCAATATTCTGGCGTAGATCGGCTGATCCATTCCGTCCCGGACCTGATTGCATTCGTTTCTGAATTCACCACGCTGCTGCCCGGCGATGTGATCGCCACCGGGACACCGGAGGGGGTTGGCCATCGGCGCAAGCCGCAGCTGTGGATGAAGGCTGGAGATGTGCTCGAGGTGGAGATCAGTTCCATCGGCGTACTGCGCAACCCAATCGCGGACGAACAGGTTTGATCATGGACACCATGCAAAGTGAAGTTCCTGTTCTTGTCATTGGCGGCGGCCCGGTTGGGCTCGCCATGGCTGGAGATCTTGGCTGGCGTGGCAACACTGTTCTGCTGATCGAGCAATCGGACGGATCCATTGTGCAGCCGCGGCAGGATCTGGTTGGCGTGCGGACAATGGAGCATTGCCGGCGTTGGGGCAAGATCGGAAAGCGTCGTGTAGGGAAAGAGTGTAGGATA
>CAIVDX010000353.1 GCA_903904805.1 uncultured Rhodospirillales bacterium | reverse complement strand
GGTGCCAGACCAGCCCTGGATAGTTGCGAAAATCAGTCAGTGCCAGTCGGGTGAGCTGTAGACCGTTCTCGCCCACCTAAATGTCCAAAGGTTTTGTGCTTCTTTTTTTCAAAAAAGAAGGCGCGTCCGTCAGACCCGCATCGGCATGAGCACATAGAGCGCGGAGGCATCGCCGGCATCGCGCACCACCGTGGGTGCCGCGCCATCGGAGAAGCGGAATTCCACCTCGCCGTCGATCTGGTCGGTGATGTCGTTGAGATAGCGGGCCTGGAAGCCGATCTCGAGCGGGCCGGCGTCGTATTTCACGTGGTCGGCATCGAGCTCTTCCGTTGCGTTGCCCTGTTCGGGGCTGGAGGCGGAGAGGACCAGCAGGTCGCGGGCGAGGGAGAGTTTCACCGGCTTGGAGCGTTCGGACGAGATGGCGGCGACGCGGCCGACGGCATCGGCGAAGTCTTTCTTGCCGACGCGCAGGACCTTGTCGTTGCCCGAGGGGATGACCCGCTCATATTCGGGGAAGGTGCCGTCGATCAGCTTGGAGGTGAGGGTGACGCTGCCGATGGTGAACTGGATGCGGGTGTCGGCCAGGGCGATCTCGATCTCGCCGGTGGCCTCTTCGAGGAGCTTGCGGACCTCGTTGACGGTTTTGCGCGGCACGATGACGCCGGGCATGCCTTCCGCGCCGGACGGGAGATCGACCTCGACGCGGGCGAGGCGGTGGCCGTCCGTCGCGACGGAGCGGAGAACGCGGCCGCCCTCACCGTCGGCGGCGTGGAGGTAGATGCCGTTGAGGTAGTAGCGGGTTTCCTCGGTGGAGATGGCGAATTTTGTGCGGTCGATCAGGCCGCGCAGCTCGGCGGCGGGCACGCGGAAGCGGTGCGGCAGGGCGCCGGAGGTCATCGCCGGGAATTCCTCCACCGGCAGGGCGACCAGCGAGGTGGCGTAGCGGCCGGCGCGCAGGGTGAGCTGGGCATCACCGCCGGCGTGCTCGAGCTCGACATCCGCGCCCTCGGGCAGCTTGCGGACGATTTCATAGAGGGTGGCGGCCGGGGCGGTGGTGGCGCCATTGCGGCTGGAGGCGGCGGCGACGGTTTCGACGACGGCGATCTCCATGTCGGTCGCGGTCAGCGTGAGCTGGCCGTCGCGCACGGCGATCAGCACATTGGCGAGTATGGGGATGGTGTTGCGCTTCTCCGCCACGCTTTGGATGTGGGCCAGCGCCTTGAGCAGCGTCGCGCGGTCGGCCTTGAGCTTCATTCGCATCAGTCCCCAACGGGCCGGGCAAACCCCGGCATTGGGATCACTGTAGCAACCTGCTCCGCGTCGGCAAAGGCATGGTGAGAGGCCGTTTTGGGCCCCTCGGGGTCAGGATTCCAGCATGGAGCGCAGCAGGCCCACATTGTCGGCGAATTCGGAATCGATGTCGATCAGCTCGGCGACCTTGTTGCAGGCGTGGAGCACGGTGGTGTGGTCGCGGCCGCCGAATTTCTTGCCGATTTCGGGCAGCGAGCGCTGGGTGAGGTGCTTGGAGAGATACATCGCCACCTGGCGCGGGCGGGCGACCTGGCGGGCGCGGCGGGCGGAGGTCATGTCGGAGACGCGGAGCTTGTAGTGCTCGGCCACGCGGCGCTGGATCTCGTCGATGGTGACGCGGCGGTCGTGCGCCTTGAGCATGTCGTGCAGCACCTCGACGGTGGTGTCGAGCGTGATCGGGCGGTCGAACAGATTGGCGTGGGCGATCAAGCGGTTCAGCGCGCCTTCGAGTTCACGCACATTGGTGGTGATCTTGTGGGCGAGGAACTCCAGCACCTTGTGCGGCACCGACACGCCGGTGCGCTCGGCCTTGGATTCCAGGATGGAGACGCGCAGTTCGAAGGTGGTGGAATGCAGATCGGCGACCATGCCGCAGCCCAGGCGGGTGCGCAGACGGTCTTCCAGGCCGGAGAGGTCTGACGGTGAGACGTCGGACGAGACGACGATCTGTTTGCCGGCTTCGACCACCGCGTTGAAGGTGTGGAAGAATTCCTCCTGCGTGTTGTCCTTGCCGATGAGGAATTGCAGGTCGTCGACCATCAGCACGTCAACGCCGCGCAGCTGGTCCTTGAACTCGATCTGCTGCTGGGCGCGCAGGGCGGCGATGAAGCGATACATGAAGCGCTCGGCGGACATGTAGGCGATGGCGCTGCTGGGGCGGCGGGCGCGGACCTCGTTGCCGATGGCATGCATCAGGTGGGTTTTGCCGATGCCGACCGGGCCGTAGAGGAACAGCGGGTTGAAGCCGGGGCTGGCTGGCGCCTCGGCGACGCGGCGGGCGCAGGCATAGGCGAATTCGTTGGGCTTGCCGACGACGAAGCTGTCAAAGGTGAAGCGCGGGTCGAGCGCCGAGGCGTTCTCGGTGCGGGCATCCTGGGGCGCGGCCGGCGCCGGGGTGGCGGTGGGGGCGGCGGCCGGCTCGACGGTGAGCGGCTCGGCGCGGCCGGCGGGCTCACCACCATCGATGCGGATGTCGACGCGGCGAATCTCGGGGTTCTCGTTCTGCCACAGGGCGGTCAGGCGGTCGGCATGCTGGCTGCGCACCCAATCGCGCAGGAACAGGCTGGGCAGGGCGATGATGAGTTCGCCGTCATCGAGGCCGCGCAGGGAGACCTGGCGCAGCCAATGGCGGATTTCGGCCTCGCCCAGTTCGGCGGCCAGGCGGGCACGCACACGCAGCCACTGGGCCAGCAGAGCCTGATCGGGAGCACCTGAATTGATTGATCCGTCCACTCGGCCGCCCCCCGCCACATCCGCCATCCCACGCCACCCAACCATCACCGCGACGGCCCCTCCACGCCTCCCCGGTGCTGCCGCCGGGTCCCGCCGGACTGCCTCACCGCGGCCGAACATAGGGCAGGGTGAAGTCAATGAGCAACGGGATTCTGAGTCCATTTCAATGAAATGACAAAAACCTAAAAACAAAAACGGCGCCGCTAAAATAGCGACGCCGTTGATTCAACAAGAGTCTGAGAGTTTATT
>CAIVDX010000352.1 GCA_903904805.1 uncultured Rhodospirillales bacterium | reverse complement strand
CACCGGCGGCGAGGAATTCTCCGAAGCGATCGACGCAGTCCGTGTAGCTCTGACCAAATGCCCCAAGGCCCATTCCAAAGGTTCCGTTTGAAAATGTGAGGGTGCGGCAGTCGTCTTCTGTGAAGCCGGTGGTGGAGAGGCGTGCGGGGTTTCCGATAAGGCGACAAGAGAGCTTGCGTGCAACCGGCTGCGGGTAGACCTCGTAGTCTACGACGCCACGGCGTTGTTTCGGTGCGGTGGCCGCTGCGGCGGTCTCAGGTGCCGCGCTATCGGCGAGCATGATCTCGGATAGGCCGACGGTAGTGAGAATATCGCGGCAGAAGTCGCTGGGGTGACTGATCGCGAGGCTTCCATTGACCGACTTGAGGAGTTTGTACTGAACCAGCAGGACGCGGATGCCCAGAGAGCTGATGTACTCTACTCCGGCAAAGTTGAGGACGACGCGGTGCCCGCCGGCGCGGACGATGTTTTCGATGGTTGCACTGAGATGGTCGGCCCAGGTGGCATCGACGCGGCCGGTAACGCGCAGCTCCACCAGGTCAGGCGCGTGATGCGCAGTGATCTGCATCACCGGGCCTCCTGTCGAGCTCTGCAACCTGGACGTGACGAGATGGAAGCGGGCGTCATCATTTGGGGCCCGCCGGCTTGGGCGCGGGAGTTGCAGCAGCAGTTGGGCCCGAGGTTGTCAGCGGCACGTTCGTTACATGGCGGCCGGTTTCATCGACGATGACATTGGCGCGCGACAGAATATCGGCGGGCAGGTCCCATTGGTCGCGCAGGTTTTTCAGGGCCGTGCGATCAATTTGTAAAGTGACGGGCATGAAGTTTTCGACCGGAACAGTGGCCGGATCGCGGCCATCGAGGATGTTTGCCACCAGATCGCCAGAGGCATGGCCGATCTGAGCATAATTGGCACCGAGGTCAAATAATGTTCCGCTGATGCTCTGGCGCGGGGTAGACGTGAACACCGGGATGCGGGCTACGCGCGCCTTGCTCACGATCAGGTCAAGGCCGTTGGAGGCCACCAGGTCGGGGCTGATCCAAATGGCGTCAACATTGCGAGCGAGCACTGATGCCGTCGCTTCAGTGATGGCAGTAGAGCTTTCGGCGTTGGCCTCAACCAGGGTGATGCCCATCTTCTCGCACACCGAGCGGGCGAGCTTGGTAGTGACCACTGAGTTGGCCTCGGCCGGGTCCCAGACCAGGCCGACACGCTTGAGCGACGGATTCAATTTGCGGGCAAGCTGGAAAGCATCTTCCACCGGAGCGAGGCTCCCATAGCCCGTCATGTAGGGCGGATGTTGCAAATGGTTTTCGCGGCTGACACCCACGCCAACTGCATACGGATCGCTGACCGTCCCGAAGACATGCTTGCGCGGCGGTGTGGCAAACCGGTTGGCGTTGGCGATGGTCTGAAGGCTGATGGTGGAGACTGAATAGATCAGATCGAAATCGCCGCTGGTGACTTCCTTGGCAATGGCATTGGCGGTGCCGATGTCGCCCTGAGCGTTGTACTGGCGCACAATCATGCGTCCGCCGGGCACGTACCCGCGCTCTTTGAGAGCGGCAAGCGCTCCGGTGACGCCGTCATCGAGCGCCGAAGTGGATACTTGCTGGACAATGGCGACGCGCAGGGGGCGGCCGGACTTTGCCGACGACTCGGCACTGCCGCGGCGGGAGCCAAGGTCGGAGTAAAGCAGGACAGCCGCCGAACCGACGATCAGGGCAATACCCAGAGCAAGCTTCTTCAGGACTGCAATCATAGGAGCATTCGTTGACGCTATATGGGGAAGCTGGATGTGAAACGAATAATGGAAGCTCGATTGTGAACGATAAACAGCGCGCGCACGGAATGCAAGAGAATCTGTCTCGCCGGACCATGATTCGCAGCGAAGGGGCTTGGTTTGCACGGGAACGCCCGGGTATGATCGCAGCAATCAGGGATGAGGCAGGAGCGCACGTGGGCGAAAGTCTGAGGATTGAGGTCCCCAACACCCGGCAGGGCCTGGCATCCGCGTCCGCGCAGGCCGACGCCTGGACCGAGACGCATGCGGTCCCACCCAAAGCGTCATACCTGGC
This sequence comes from uncultured Rhodospirillales bacterium, assembly GCA_903904805.1. Classification (GTDB taxonomy): domain Bacteria; phylum Pseudomonadota; class Alphaproteobacteria; order Acetobacterales; family Acetobacteraceae; genus CAIVDX01. Next base: position 503 of record CAIVDX010000352.1, on the reverse strand, counting down.
TCTGCTCGCGATCGAGGAACTGGTTACGAACTGCATTGAGTATGGTTACGACGATGCCGCGGAGCACGTCATCGAGATCGATATCAGTATTGCAAATGGTGTGTTATCGATGATGTTCATCGATGACGGGCATGCGTTCAATCCGCTAGCCGCAGCAGCTCCAGACCCAAGCCTGGAAGTGGAAGAGCGACCGATTGGCGGCCTGGGTATCCATATGCTGCGCAAGCTATCGGACAGCATGGAGTACGAGCGGCGGGACGGGACGAACCGCGTGACGCTGACCAAACACATGGAGTAAGCCGAACGCCGAAACATCGGCAGGACGGAGAGCTCTTAGTCACCAGTCCGTAGATGGATGATCCTCTCCTTGAGAATGCGGACCGCCTCGTGTAACTGCTGGCTCACGCTATTGAGGTCGTTCACTGACTCGGAAGTCTGCCTGCCCGTTTCCGTCAGTTGCCACATAGCTTCACTGATCTGCTGTGCGCCCTCGCTTTGGTTCT
>CAIVDX010000351.1 GCA_903904805.1 uncultured Rhodospirillales bacterium | reverse complement strand
CCCTCCCCTACCCTTCCATGCGGGCGCCGGGGTGGAAATGCGCATAGATTTTGCGGGCGCTTTCCTTCGACACGCCGGGGGCGGATTCGAGGTCGGAGAGGCCGGCGCCTTTGACGCCGCGGGCGCTGCCGAAATGGTTGAGCAGCGCGCGTTTGCGGGCCGCACCCACGCCGGGGATGTCGTCGAGTTCGGAGGTGATCATAGCCTTGCCGCGGCCGGCGCGGTGGGTGGTGATGGCGAAGCGGTGGGCTTCGTCGCGCAGGCGTTGCAAATAATAGAGCACGGGGTCGCGGGGCGGGAGCTGGAAGGGCGGTGCGCCGTCGGTGTGGAACCACTCGCGGCCGGCGTCGCGGTCGGGGCCTTTGGCGATGGCGATGAGTTTGACGTCATCCACACCGAGATCGTCGAGCACGCCGCGGACGGCGGAGAGTTGGCCCGCACCGCCGTCGATCAGGACGATGTCGGGCCAGTCGGGAGAATTGCCGGATTCGGCGTCTTTCAGGGCGCGGCCGAAGCGGCGTTCGAGGACTTCGCGCATCATGGCGAAATCGTCGCCGGGGGTGATCGGGCCGCGGATGGAATATTTGCGGTAGGCGGATTTCACGAAGCCCTCGGGGCCGCCGACGATCATCACGCCGTAGGCGTTGCGGCCCATGATGTGGCTGTTGTCGTAGACCTCGATCCGCTGCGGCGGGGCTGGCAGATCGAACAGGGTGGCCACACCTTCGAGCAGTTTGGCCTGGCCGGCGGATTCCGCGAGCTTGCGTTCCAGCGCCTCGCGCGCGTTGGTTTCGGCGTGCAGCACCACGGCGCGTTTTTCGCCGCGGGCAGGGACGGTGATGTGGACGCGGCGGCCGGCCTTGATGCTGAGGGCCTCTTCCACCAGGGCTGATTCCTCCAGCTCCTGATTGAGAAGAATCTGTGGGGGTGGGGGTTTGTCGTCGTAGAACTGGGCGATGAAGGCGGCGAGGATCTGCGCGGTTTCCTCACCGCGGGCGTGGCTGGGGTAGAAGGCGCGGTTGCCGTTGTTGCGGCCGCCGCGGATGAAGAAGACCTGCACGCAGGACTGGCCGGCGATCTGCCAGGCGGTGATGACGTCGGCATCCTCCAGCGAGGCGGGGTTGATGATGCCGCCGCCCTGGACGTGGGTGAGGGCGCGGATGCGGTCGCGCGCGGCGGCGGCGTGTTCGAATTCCAGGCGTTCGGCGGCCTGTTCCATTTCGGCGGCGAGTTCCTGCTGCACCACGGCCTGACGGCCGGAGAGGAAGGCTTTCGCCTGGGTGACGAGTTTGGCGTAGCCGGCTTCGTCGATGCGGCCGACGCAGGGGGCGGAGCAGCGTTTGATCTGGAACAGCAGGCAGGGGCGGGAGCGGTTGGCGAAGACTGTGTCGGCACAGGAGCGCAGCAGGAAGACGCGCTGCATGGCGTTGACTGTCTGGTTCACCGCCCAGGCGGAGGCGAACGGGCCCCAGTAGCTGCCTTTGCGGGTCTGTGCGCCGCGGTGCTTGGCGATCTGCGGGAAGGGGTGGTCTTCGGTGAGCATCAGCCAGGGGTAGGATTTGTCGTCGCGCAGAACGATGTTGTAGCGGGGCTTGAGGCGCTTGATGAGGTTGGCCTCGAGCAGCAGGGCTTCGGCCTCGGTGTGGGTGGTGACGACCTCCATCGAGACGGTTTCGTTCACCATGCGGCGGAGGCGTTCGGAGAGGCGGCCGAGTTGGGTGTAAGACACCACGCGCTTTTTGAGATTCCGTGCCTTGCCGACATAGAGGGCGTCGCCGGCCTGGTTCAGCATGCGGTAGACGCCGGGGCTGGCGGGCATGGTGGCGAGGGCGGCCTCGATGACGCTCACACCGGTACAATTTTCCGTGTGTTTTAGGGCGTTCGGCTCGATGTCTGGTGTTGGATCATCGGGCAAGTCGTTGGTCTCATTGGACTCCATCATCTATCCACCAAAGCTGTGGATAAGTCTGTGGGAAGTGGCCGGAAAATGCGCGGAGTCCGGCCCGGAAGCTGGCGTGGCGTCGGATTGCTGAAGAGTTGGGCTAAATGTGCAAGCCATTGTTTTTGCGGCATTGTTGCGGTGCATCCCTGCGCCAGCGCATCGAGATCAAGGGCTTGGGCGATGGTTTTGGGCACGCATATTGACGTGGTGGACAAATCAGCGCCGACCGCGCTCGACCTCGACGCCGACGCTCTCAGCCTCGGGCAGAATATCAAGTTTTTCGACACGCACGCGGGCGGTCTGCACGCGGGGGTCGGCCAGACACACCTGCGCGACCTGTTCGGCCAATGTTTCCACCAGCTTGACATGGCCGGCGGCGATCAGGTCGCGCACGGCGTTGGCGACGCGCTCGTAATCGACCACGCGATGGATGGAATCGGGGCCGATCGCCAGGGTGGGATCGGTGGCGCCCTCGTCGGTGACGGAGAGGTCGACATTCACCCGCACGCGCTGGGTGCCGGTCTGTTCCTTGGCGTAGATGCCGATATGGGCGTCGAGCACCAGGTTGCGGATGAAGACGTGGCGCAGGCCGTTCCGGGCGGAGGCGCGGATGGGGTCGGCGTTGCTGAGCTCGGTCATGGCACCTCTTCGATCGTCTCGCCTGGCGGCTATTCCTCGCCTGGCGGCTATTCCTCGATGGTCTCGCCGGGGGCAACTGGACCCCATTGCAGGTGTTGGCCACCGTCAAGCGCGATCATCTGCCCTGTCATCGATGGGAGGGAAAGGATGGCGATGGCGGCGGCGGCGATCTCGGTGTCGGAGGTGGGGCGACGCAGCGGGGTGGCCTGGGCCTGGCGGTCGAACTGGGCCTGGGTCTGGCGCGGGCTGGGCATGGCGGGGCCGGGGCCGATGCCGTTCACCCGGATGCGCGGGGCCAAAGCGAGGGCCATGCTCTGGGTGAGGGCCCACAGGCCGGCCTTGGAGAGAGTGTAGCTGACGAAATGCGGGGTGAGCGACCAGACGCGCTGGTCGAGCAGGTTCAGCACCAGGCCCTCGGCGGCGGCGGGCAGGGCTGAGGCGAAGGATTGGGTGAGGACGAAGGGGGCGCGCAGGTTGGGCTCGATGTGGCGGTCCCAGCTGGTGCGGGTGGCATCGGTCCACTCGTCACGCTCGAAGGTGGAGGCGTTGTTGACCAGCACGCCGATGGGGCCGAGGGCGGCGGTGGCGGCGGGGAGCAGGGCGGCGACATCGGCCTCGTTGGAGAGATCGGCGGGGAGCACGCAGGCGCGGCGGCCGAGGGCGGCGATCTCGGCGGCGGTGGCCTCGGCGGCGGCGCGGCTGGTGTGGCAATGCAGGGCGATGTCGAACCCGGCCTCGGCGTGGGCGTGCGCGTTGGCGCGGCCGAGACGCTGGGCGGCGCCGGTGACGAGGGCGGCGCGGGGGATGGTGGGTGGGATGGGG
>CAIVDX010000350.1 GCA_903904805.1 uncultured Rhodospirillales bacterium | reverse complement strand
GGCGAGGCCGTTGCCGGCGAGGAACCATGTCTGCTCGGCGGTGTCGGGCCAGGTTTCGAGATCGTGCCAGGCTTTGGCGCCGAGGTCGAAGAGGGTGATGGGGGCACCGGTTTGGGTGTCGTGGCCTTTCAGGTGGCGGTCGAACCAGGCGAGTTGGGCGCTGTCGATGGGGGAGGCGGCGCTGGGGCCGAAATCGACGGCGCCGACGCGGCGGCCCCAGGGCTGGTGCTGCCAGGGGCCGATGACCAGGCGCTGCGGGGCGCGCGCGGCCGCGGTGAAGGCGCCGTGGGCGCCCAAAGTGCCCATCAGCATCTGATCGAACCAGCCGCCGACATGGAGCATGGGGACGGCCGGCGGGTCGGCGCCGAGCAGGGCTTGGGGGGCGATGGCGTTCCAAAAGGCGCCGGGGCGATCGTTGCTGAGCCACTCGGTGTAGTGGGTGAGGGCGGCGTGCTCGCGCATCACGGCGGGCAGGGTGCGGTGGGCGCCGCCGAGGGGTGGGGTGCGGGCGGCGGATTGGAAGGCGAGGGCGGCCTGTTCGTTGCCATCATGCATGGCGCGCAGCCAGCCCATCTGTGCCGCCCAGCCGAGATTGCTGGCGAGGCGAAAGGCGCCGCCTTCCCAGGCCCAGTCGTTGACCATGTCCCAGCCGGCCATGGCGGGGGAGGCGGCATCGAGCCTCGCGCCGCCGGCCAGCGCCAGGTATTGCGAATTGCCCTGGTAGGAAAAGCCATACATGCCGATGCGGCCGGTGCTGCCGGGCAGGTCGACGGCCCAGGCGGCGGTGGCCGCACCGTCGGCGATCTCATCGGCGAAAAGGCGGAACGTGCCGTCGCTGCTGCCGGCGCCACGCACATCCTGGATCACCACGATGTAGCCATGGGCGGCGTACCAGGCGGGATGCGCGAACACCAGGGTGGAGGCTATACGACGTCCGTAGGGCTGCCGCATCAACAAAATCGGATAGCGGCCTGGTGTGGTGGGCGACCAGATGTCGGCGTCGAGGCGGGTGCCGTCGGACAGGGTCAGCGAGACGGTCCTGGGATCTCCGACAGGCAGCATCAGCAGAGATGACAGAGCACGCGACGGTCGTCGTCGGTGAGCTCGACCGGGATGCCGTTGCGGATGAGTTCGGCGAAGCCCTCGTTGGGAGCCATGAAGGTGAGGCAATAGAGTTTGCCGGGGCCGGGATTTTCGACGACGTGTTCGCAGCCTGGGCGCAGCACGATGCAGTCGCCGGGCTTGAGCGCGCGGGCGGTGCCGTCGGCATAGGCGGTGCCGGTGCCGGACAGCACGAAGAAGGCTTCCTCGGCGATCAGGTGGGTGTTGGGCGGGGTTTTTCCGCCGGGCTCGAAGATTTCGACGACGAGCGTGAAGGTGACGCCGTCCTCGATCGGGTCAAGCAGGCAGGCGAAGTAGTTGGTATCGGTGGCAGTGATGCGGAAGGCCTTGAGCGTGGCTGCGGATTTGGCGATGAGCGCGGTGGGCATCATGGCGCGAGCTCCTGCAGCAGGTCGGTGGAGGCGAGCACGAAGCCGAAGATCTGGGTGATGTTGAGGATGGTGGCCTCCGCACAGAAGGAGGGGTTGGTGGTGGCGGCGCAGTCATCCACAAGGATGGTGTCGTAGCCGAGAAAGTTGGCGTCGGCGAGGGTGTGCAGGACGCATTGGTCGAGGTTCACGCCGGCGAAGAGCAGGGTGGTGACGCCGAGGTTGCGCAGGATGGCATCCAGCGGGGTGTCCCAGAAGCCGGACATGCGGTGCTTGTCGATGTGGATGTCGCCGGGGGCGGGCTGGAGTTCGTCGACGATCTGGGCGGACCAGCTGCCGGCCTGCAGGACCTTCGCACCGGTGGGGCCGGGGTCGCCGATGCCGCGGCTGGTGCCGGCGCCATCATAGACATGGCGCACGGCGGGGGAGAGGTTCAGGCGGTCCGGGCGGCTGCCCCAGTTCAGCCAGATGATCGGCACGTTGTTTTTTCGCAGCGCGGGCAACAGGGTTTGCAGAGGGGCGATCGGCGCGCGTGCGGGGGTGATGTTCACACCGAGGGCGGCGAGCCAGCCTTTTTCGTGGCAGAAATCATTTTGCATATCCACCACGATGATCGCGGTGCGGGCGAGATCGAAGCTTAGCATCTTTGGGCGCGCGCCGCATGTGATTTCGCGTGGCGGGCGGTGCGGGCGGACGAGGTTGGCGTGGTCGGGCGAGACGTCCCAGCTGTTGGCGGCGATGGGGCCGAGGCGGGTCATGCGAGGGCATCCAGTTCGCGGTGGTCGGGCAAGGCGGCGTGCAGGACCTGGCCGGCGCGGAGGATGACGCGGTCGGATTGCGGGCGGGCGAGGAATTCGGTCATGCCGCGCGCGCGGAAGGCGATGAGGTCGGCGGGCGCGCCGAGGGTGATGCGGCCGCCGGGGAGGGTGCAGACATCAGCCGGCGTTGCCGTGACGGACGCCGGCCAGGGGGCGATGGGGTGGTCGAGCTGGGCGATGCGGACGCTCTCGCGGAAGACCTCCACCATGTCGTAGTCGCCATAGGGGTAGAACGGGTCTCGGCAATTGTCCGACGCGAAGCTGACGGGCACGCCGGCGGCGGCGAATTCATGCACCAGGGTGATGCCGCGCCAGAGCGGGGTGCGGCCGGGGCGGCGGCCCTGCAGATACATGTTGCACATCGGCAGCACGACGATGGCGATGCCGGCCTCGCGCACCAGGCGGATGGTTTCGGCGGCTTCCTCATCGGTCTGCACGGAGAGCGCGCAGCAATGGCCCGCTTGGATGGTGTGGGGCCAGTTGCGGCGGATGGCCTCGATGGCGATTTCCTTGAGCGAGCGGGCGTCGGTGTCGCCGCTTTCATCGACGTGGAGATCGACCTTCAGGTCGCGCTCGGTGGCGAGGTCGAAGAAGCGGGCGAGGCGGGCGCGGAAATCGTCGTCGATGGGGGTGGAGGTGGTGCTCATGCCGAACAGGCCGCCGGAGCGGGCGACGAGGTTGGCGAGAGCGATGCCGTCGTCGCCGTCGAGCCGGTTGGTGGGGCAGAGGGAGCTGGCCTGGAAGGTGATGCGGCTCGACCAGGCGTCGCGCAGGCGGCGGAAGGCGGCCCAGCCGTTTTCGGCGTGGGGGCCGTAGGAATCGATGTGGGTGCGCATCGCGCTGGTGCCGTGGGCGTGGGCACAGCGCAGGCCGAATTCGAAGCGGGCGGTGATGTCGGCTTCGGTCCAGTGGGCGATGCGGTCGTTGGTGACGGCGGTGACGGCGCCGGGATGGGTGCCGCTGTGGTTGGTGGCGCGTTGCCAGATTTCGGTTTTGTCGAGATGCACGTGGGCGTCGAGCAGGCAGGGCCAGAGCTGGCCGCCATCGAGATCGATGCCGTGTTCGGCCGTGCCTGAGGGGGCGATGGCCGCGATGG
>CAIVDX010000349.1 GCA_903904805.1 uncultured Rhodospirillales bacterium | reverse complement strand
CGGTCCACGCCCTTGAAGTAGCCAAGAATGATCTCGCCGTCGGGCCGAGTTATTTCGATCAGGCTGTTGCCATAGATGCTGAATTTGAATGTGAAGTTGGCGTCGATCACGGTCCAGATGGCCTCGTCCTTGGCGGCGTCAATTGCGCGCATCGGTGGCTGGTCGAGTGTGGCGACCTGGTGGGGATACACGGGCACGAGGTAGAAGCGCGCGCGGCCCTTGGCGTCGTCGCGGCGGAAAACGTCGACGCGGGCCATATCGCCGCGGTCGGCGTTGCCGCCGCGGATGGCGACGTTGAGCTTGTCTGTCGTGGCGAGGCGCACTTTGGCGATCGGGTCGCCTTTATGGGATTTTGGCGGTGCGTCGGCGGGCTTGCCGGCCTCGATCCAGGTGCGCAGGGCGTCGATGATGGCGGCGTTGCGGTCGGGGTCTTTGACGCGGGCGAGGTCCGCCAGTTTGAGGCCGGCGATGGCTTTGCGTTCGAAGACGACGGGCTTGCCGTCGCGCTCACGGATTTGGCGGATGGTGGCCTGGTGGGCTTCGCCGCGGGCGCGGTGGCGTTCGGCGCGGGAGACGAAGACCTGCTCGAAGGTGGCCAGGGCCTGTTCACGAAAGCCGGGCCAGGGCTGGTCGAGCGCGCTGAAGTCGCGCGGGCGGCCGCTCGATTCGGCCTGCTGCCAGGCGCGGGTGAGGCGGTTGACCATGCTCTCGGTGGTGGCGGCCAGCACGATGGCGTCGAGGGCGTGGTGGCGATCGTCGGGCAGGCGCTTGCCGGCGGCGTCCTTTTTGAGGGATTGCAGGCCCCAGCCGCGGCGCAGGCGGTCGGTGAGGGCGCCGGGGCGGGCGAAGACGTGGATTGTTTCCTGGTCGGGGTAGTGGGCCTGTTTGAGCAGGGCGAGAGCGAGGCGGCAGGCGTATCTTGTGTCGTTGAGGTTGCGGGTGCGAAAGCGCTCCTCCACCTCGGCGGCGTTGCGGCGCAGATAATGGCCGCGTTTTTTGTAGCCCTTCATTTCCTTGCAGCCATTCACGCGGGCCTCGAAGGCGGCCCAGTCGGCGTCGGTGCGGTCCTGGCTGAACCATTCGAAGGGGGTGCGGCCGCGCTTTTGCTGGTTGGCGGTGGCGAGGCAGAGGGTCTTGTTGGTGAAGCTGTCGTCGCCGAAGCGGCTCCAGGGGAGGATGTGGTCGACCTGCACCTGGTTGGAGCCGTCAGCGATGGCGGCGAGGGGGATTTCCTGGTCGGTGTAGAGGCAGCGGCCGGCCTGTTCCTTGTAGAGTTCGTAGGCGAGCAGCTCCTGGCCTGAAATGCTGGAAATGCTGGCGCGGCCGAGGAGGTCGGCCAGCTCGGCGCGGAGGCGGTCGCGGGTGGCGGTGCGTTTGTCCAGGCCGCGGGTGATCTCGGCGCGTTCATCGGGGCTTTTGCCGACATCACGGGCGAGTTCGAGGTGGATGCGGTCGGGCAGGCCGAATTCATGCACCAGGGTTTTGACCTGTTTGAGGATTTCGCTGACGGATTTGCGGGCGATGGGATTGGTGACGTCTTTCAATGTCACGGTGGTTTGCGCGGCGTGGTCGAAGCCGGCCTCGGCGCAGGCTTCGGAATAGACCAGACCACGGGCGAGGTGGGGGATGATCGCGCGGGCGGCGGCAGCGGAGATGTGGCCGGCGCCGGCGAAGTCGCGGAATGTGCCGGAGCGGGTGGCCTCGATCAGGCGATCGGCGAGGTCGGGCGCGATGGGCAGGGCGGCGATGGCGGTGGCGATGGAGGTGATGTCGGCGCGGAAGCTGAGAATGGCGGCGAGCTGGTCCAGCGTTGCTGGGTTGGCGATCAGGCTGGCCCAGCCGGGTTCGCGGGCGACCTGGCGGATGGTGTAGCTGCCTTGGGCGGCGGCGCCGGCGCGGGCGACGAAATCCTGGCTTTCCTTTTCGGGTGGGATGTCGGCGAAGCGGGTGGAAGGTGCGAGGTCGAGGCGTTTGCGGAGCCATTTCCAGGTGAGCGATTTTTGCGCGCCGAAATCTTCGCTGGCGCGGGCGATTTCCTCGGCGGTGAGGGGACGGGGCTCGGTGCCTTGGGTGATGATGCGGATGGCGTTGAGGCGGGAGAGCAGGCGGAACTTTTCAAATGCGTGGGCGCGGCGGGCGGCTCGGCGCTCGGTGGGGATGAAGGGGCAGAAGCCGACGAGGTGATCGGAGTCCTGCAGGGGGCGCTGACTGAAGGCGGTTTCGATGAAATTCTCTTCTAGCTCGATGCTGGCTGCGTGGTTGCCCAGGCGGCGCTGGCTTTTGAAGATTTCGCGGATTTCGGCCTGTTGATCGTCGCGCAGGATGGAGCGGTCGAAATTGGCGCCGCGGTTGCGTTTGCGGCCGGCGAAGTCTGGGTCTTTGGCGAACATTTCGCCGACGGTGCGCCAGCGCGCCAGGCG
>CAIVDX010000348.1 GCA_903904805.1 uncultured Rhodospirillales bacterium | reverse complement strand
CAAGGCCGATGTGGCGGTGGGCTGACAACCCTAGGGCGTGAGTAACCCGCCTCATTGTGTGCATTGAGTCGACGAGCGCCCACTGCTCAGCGGCTCAGCCTGGCAGGTCGCTCGCGAACCAAATATTGAAGGCGCTTCGGTCGGGTTCACGACATCCCAGCGCCGGCGAAAACGCATTTTGGTTGGCGCATGGGTGGCTCAATACACCTATTTTGCGAGTATCTTTGGCCGGTCAACGCGGTGCCACCTCCGGCCCCGTCATGCGACAGAGAATGCTGCAGCACCGCCGCGATTGTAACACCCCCTTCCTCCGACCAACGTTTCACCCTTAGACTGTAAAAAAACGAGAGCGCTCAAACACACGACCGCTCAGGGGGGAGTAAGCCGCCATGTGGCACCGTGCCGCGTTCGCCATCGCCGCCGCAGTCCTGCCGGTCTCCGTCGCCTCCGGCCAAGGCACCCAAGGGAGCGCGGATATTGCCGCTGGTCACCAGCTCTTTACCCAATCCTGCGGCGTCTGCCATCTCAAGCCTCAGATCACCAGCCCGCGCTTCGGCCCGCTTCTCAGCCATCAGACCGTCGCGGGGAAGGAAGAGGCGGTGAGGGTGTTCGTCCAGACCGGAACGCCGGACATGCCCGGCTTTCGTTATGAACTCGCGCCGGAGAAGATCGATCTGATCATCGCCTATCTCGCCACCCTCCCGGACCCGGCCCAGCCAGACCCAGGGGTGCACGGCCAGGCGTTCGGAGAGCGCGCGGGGGGCGAGCGCGCCGCACCCGGCCGCGCCGCACAAAATCAGGGAGCCATGTGATGAGAATGCCCCGCATCAGCGCGCTGCTTCTCGCCGGAACGGCATTGACTGCACTGTCCCTCGCCCCGCGCCAGGCCGCCGCCGACGCGCTGCTGTCCGGCAGCATCGCCACCGCCTCCGGGGAAAAGCTCGGCGGCGTCACCGTCTCGGCGAAGGCCGAGGGGCAGACGATCTCGACCATCGTCTTCACCGATGCCCAGGGTGCCTATTATTTCCCGAGCCTGCCGCCAGGCCGCTACGCCGTCATGGCCCAGGCGGTGAGCTTCGCCACCGCGCGCGGCACCGTCGATCTGCAGGGCAACAGGCAGGCCGATCTGGTGCTGACGCCGGCAACGGATTTTGTGCAGCAGCTGACCGGTGACCAGATCCTCGCCGCGCTGCCCAGTGCCACACCGGACGACCGCGAGATGAAGCAGGTCTTCCGCTCCGCCTGTGTGGGCTGCCACACGCCGGAGTTCACCCTGCAACATCGGTTCGATGCCGCCGGCTGGACAGCGGTGCTGGATCTGATGAAGCGGGTGAACGTGTTCGGCGCCTATCAGGGGGCGGACGGCAAGCTCGACTCGATCATCGAGCATAACGAGGCCCGCCTCGCGTCCTACCTCGCCCGCGTGCGTGGCCCGGGCCCATCGGAGATGTCGTTCAAGCTGCGCCCGCGCCCGTCGGGCGCGGCCGCGCGGGTGGTGTTCCGCGAATATGACGTGCCGAGCGATCCCGAACTCGGTCTGGCCGACGCCCACATGGCCAATGACGGCAGCGACTGGATGGCAGGCTCCCCCTCCGCGCTCGAAGGCGGCAAATATGTCCACGATGCCTGGCCCGATCTGGACGGAAATATCTGGTTCACCAACAACACGCCGAGCCATGACATCTCGATCGGCCGTGTGGATGCCGCCACCGGTGCGGTGAAGTTCATCAAAGTCCCTGGCCCCGGTGGCTTCGCCGCCAACAGCCACGGCATGACGCGTGATCCCCAGGGTTTTATCTGGTTCAACATCGGCACTGTCGCCGGCCATGCGGGCCTTGGCCGGCTCGATCCCAAATCCGAAAAAATCAGCGTCTTTGTCCCACCCGACGACATGCCCGGTGTTGGCGGCGCGCCAACAGTCGATTTTGACGGCACCGGCAAGATCTGGGTTTCCGCCCCAGACGGCGTGCTCCGCTTTGATCCGGTTACGGAACGATTCAGCCATTTCAAATCACCGACTCCCAAGACCCCCCAGGGCAGTGGCCTCACCTATGGAGTCGCCGCCGACCGCGATGGCAATGGCTGGT
>CAIVDX010000347.1 GCA_903904805.1 uncultured Rhodospirillales bacterium | reverse complement strand
CGGCGATGGCGGCTCTGGGCTGGCGGGATGCGGTGATCCCCGCAGGCACCTACAAGCATCTTCAGCAGGATCATCACTGCATCGATTACAGCGGCTGGCCGCTGTACTGCAGCGCCGCGTTGCCGGAGCAGATGGTGTATGAGGTGTGTGCGAGCTTTCTTGCCCGGCAGGAGGAGATCCCCTGGGAGGATGGGGCGTTCACCTCGGTTGGGCAGGTCGGGCGGGATACGATCGCGACGCCGATGGATGTGCCCTTGCATCCGGGGGCTGCCCGCTATTTCAGCGAACACCCCGAGCTATAAGAGGTAAGAGCTTCTTTTTTTAATACATAAGCTATGAATATTAGAACGCTCAGGCGAGCGGGTCGAACGGGAGCCGGCCCTCGTTGTAGCCGTTTTCGTCGAAATGGGCCTGGGCGGAGGCGATCAGGCCGAGGCGGAGGTTTTCGGCGACGTCTGGGTTGTTCTTCAGATACCAGCGCTCGTCGACCAGGATTTGATAGGGCTGACGGCCCTCAAAAAAGCCGGCGGTGATGTAATGTTCTTTCGCCGATTTCAGCCGACCAGCCGCGATCGCCTCCGCGACGTCATCGTAGCGGGAGAGGTACCAGGTTTCATCGATGTCGATGTCGCTGATCAACCGGATGAGGATTGACAGGAACTGGTCGTAAGCAACGGTGACGGCCGGTGCGCCCTTGCGCCGGGTGATTTCGACGCTGTCACGGATGACGGCAAATGGCGGGATATATCTCAAGATAAATGGAACTCCTCATACGTAGGTGTGAAGGGTCATATCCAGAAACTCCACTGTGCGCAACCGCAGCAAGTCGGAACGGAGTCAAACAGATGCGGCAGTTTGATGACGTTGCAGAGCCGGTGTGGCCGATGAGAATGAACAATTCATGAGACGTCGCGCCAGATTCACCTAGCGCACGATGAAACAGGCGGTGGCCCCACCATCGGGCGCCTGGTGTACCGGGTCGAAGGTGTTGAACAGGCGGGTGGTGCCGAGCAGTGGGCCGAGTTGGCCAGTTTGCACCGCGCGGACATGTTTTTCCGGCGGGATGCCGCGCTCGCGGATGGTGGTGCGGGCGCCGCGCACGCTGCCGTCGGCCCGCGCGCCGGATTTTAGAATGCAGGCAACGACGCGCTCGGGCTCGGCGAGTTCGCCCAGCGTGTCGAGTGTCAGGCCGGCGGAGAGCAGGGCGGCCTTGAAGGGGCGGATGTCGAGCAGGTCCTGTGCGATGGCGGCGCGGGCGAACAGATCGCCGCCGGCGCCGGGGCGGTTGCCGAGGGCGATCACCTCGATCTTGGTGATGCCGGGGCCGGTGAAGGTCTGCACGCGATCGACAAAGATGTCCGGCGCGGCGAGCAGGCTGCTGGCTGGCACATTCATCGCCGAAGGCTGGGCGAGCGCGCGGCCGCCGCCGAAGGCCGCGACGGCACGGGCGCGGCGGCCACGCACCGGCGCCTCGCCTGAGGTGGGGGCGGGGATGTTGATGACCAGCAGCGCGACCTGCTCGGCGGTGAGGCCGGCATCCTGCATCGCGGCGCGGGCGACATCGGCGACCAGGTCGATGGTGCCGGCGTCATCAAGCATTGGTTCGGCGGGTGGGGCGGCGCTGGCCAGGCCCAGGGCGAGGCGGGCGGGGCCACCCGGGACTGGTGCGTCGTCCAGCTCGGCGAAGACATAGACCAGCGGGGTGGAGATGCCCTCGGTGCCGATCACGGTGACCATCAGGGCCTGCTCGGACAGGCCGTGGCGGGCGAGGATGGCGCCGATGGCGGCGCGGGCGCGCTCACGCGTGTCGTCGGCATAATCGCCCTCGGTCTTCACCAGGAAGCCGAGGCGGGCCACCCTGCCCCACCCCGCCAGCAGGCCCTCGAGCGGGGAGAAATCGTCGGCATCGACGAGATCGAAGCTGGCGCATTGGGTTGTCATGGTCGGTCTCCGCTGTGGGCTGGATGATGGCGACAGGATTTCCCATGATGGGCCGATTGACAATGGAAAAACGCCATTGAAATATCACAGTGCGCGCTGCACTGCGAAAGAGGTGGCACTTGGCCGACGAAAATCGTGTTCTGATCGCCGGCGGAGGCCCGGTGGGCACCGTGATGGGTCTGGCTCTGGCCCGCGCAGGCGTGCCGGTGACGATTTTCGAGCGGCTGGCCGAACCGGCCGCGGATCATCGCGCGGCAACGCTGCATCCCTCGACGCTGGATCTGTTCGAGCCGTTGGGGCTGACCAACGCGATTATCGCGCAGGGCCTGATGTCGCCGAACTTCCAGTGGCGCGATCGGGTGACGCAGGAGGTGGTGGCGGAGTTCGACTATGCGTGCCTCTCGGCCGACACGGCGCACCCCTATGTGATCCAGCTTGAGCAGCACAAGACCATTCTGACCGCTTTGGCCGCGGCCGAGGGGCTGGCGGATTTCACCATGATCCGCGAGGTGGATGTGAGCGCGGTGTCGCAGGACGCGGATGGCGTGTCGGTTGAGATCACCGACAAGGATGGCCGGATGTCGCATCATCGCGGGCGCTATCTGGTGGGATGCGATGGCGGGCGGTCGCTGGTGCGCAAGGAGACCGGGGTGAGCTTCGAGGGCTTCACCTGGCCCGAGCGCTTCAATATTGTTACGACGACAACGGATTTCGAAAAGACGATGGGCTTTCGTCTGCGCAACTATTGCGCGCACCCCGAGCGTTGGGTGTCGTTGATGAAGGTGCCGGGCGAGAACAAGGAAGGTTTGTGGCGCTGCGTGTTTCCCGCCAAGACCGAGGAGAGCGACGAGGAGGTGATGAGCGACGCCTGGATTCAGGCGCGCTTCGCCGAATGTCTGCCGGTGGGCGCGCCTTATGAGATCGTGCATCGCAACATGTACAATGTGCATCAGCGCGTGGCCGGCAATTTCCGCGCCGGCCGCATGCTGCTCGCGGGCGATGCCGCGCACATCAACAACCCGATCGGCGGCATGGGGATGAATTCCGGCTTCCAGGACGGGCTGAATCTTGCGGAGAAATTGGTCCAGATCTGGAATGGGGCCGATCCTGAGCCGTTGCTGGACCGCTATGACCGCCAGCGGCGGCTGACCGCGATCGAATATGTGCAGGCGCAGTCGATCGCCAACAAGCGCACCCTGGAGGAGCGCGATCCGGCGGTGCGTCAGGCAAATCTGGATAGGTTGCGGCAGGTGGCGGCCGACCCCGATCAGCATCGCGATTTCTGCCTGCGCAGTTCGTTGATCGCGATGGCGCGCAAGGCCGATGATATCCAGTAGGGTTGTTGCCGTAAGGAGAGATCGATGAAGCGCCTGGCAGCCTATTTGCTGGCCACCCTCCTGCCCTTTGGTGCGGGAGCTACGGATCTGCAGCCCTGGCGCAATGGCACCGTGACGCCGACGGGTGATGCGGGCTTTCTGTTCATGGCGGAAAAGCATGGCTTCGCTGCCGCGCAGGGCATCGCGCTGACCACCACCACGGTACGTGGCGACCCGCTGCTGCTGAAGGCGCTGATTGCCGATCAGTTGGATTCCTATGAGGGCTCGCCGGGAAGTCCGATGACCGCGGCGACCCGCGGGGCAGAGGTGCGGGCGGTGGCGTGCCATTGGCCGAAGCAGAATTATGATTTCTGGGCGAAGAAAGGCCTCGCCAAGGTGAGTGACCTCAAGGGGCATCAGGTTGGCGTGTCGGCACCTGGATCGTCGCCGGACCTGTTCGTGCGCACAGCGCTTCTGGAATCGGGGATCACCGCGAACCAGGTCTCGTTCGTGGCGGCGGGTACGCCGACCGAACTGTTGAATTCGCTTGGTGCGAATGTGATCGATGCCGCGGCCACGCCAAACGAGTATCGCGCGCGGGCGACATCGATGGGTTTGGCATTGCTGACCACATCGGAGGAATCGGCGACACCATTCCTGCGGCGCTGCTTTTATGTCAGCACCGATACGTTAGCAAAGCGGATGGATCTGCTCGCGCGGTTTCTCGCAGCAGAGATGAATGCCTATGCTTATGCGCTATCGCACCGTGACGAGATGATGGCGCTCAGCCGGGAGATGACGCATGCGCCGGCTGACGCGCCGGAGCCCGGGCTGGCGTTCGATGATGCGGTGAGCCGGCACACCATTGATCCGAGCTTTGCCCTGCCGATGGACAAGTTCGTCTGGCTGAACGAGATTTTGGTGAAGCTGGGCAATTTCGCGCCGGGCTATGACCCTCATAAATTCGTCGATGGACGCGCGGTGGAAATGGCGCGCGCCATCGTTGCGAAGGGAAATTAAGCGAGGCCGCGCAGATAATCGGCGGCGCGCTCGGCGATCATGATCACCGGGGCGTTGATGTTGCCGCCGACGAGATCCGGCATCACCGAGGCGTCAATCACGCGCAATCTTTCCGTGCCACGCACGCGCAGACGGGAATCGACCACCGAACCCTCATCATTGTCAGGCCCCATGCGGCAGGTGCCGAGCGGGTGGTGCACGGTGATGGCGGTGGCGCGGATATAGGCGTCGATCGCGTCATCGCTGTCGGCGGTCGGGCCGGGGGCAAGTTCTTTCCCGAGGAAGGGTTTGAGTGCGGGCTGGCGGGCGACATCTCGGGCCATCCGCACGGAGTCACGCAGGACGCGGACATCGTTGGGTTTGTCGAAGAAGTTCTGGCGGATGCGCGGCGCGTCGGCGGGGTTGGAGCTCGCCAGGCTCACCTCGCCGCGGCTTTCCGGGCGCAGGCCGACGACGCGCGCGGCGAAGCCGTCGGCGTAGGGCTTGATGAAGGGCGCGAAATACGGGTGGGCATTCAGTGGCGCGGCGTTGAACAGCAGTTGCATGTCCGGCATTGGCTCGCTGTCGCGCGTGCGCAGGAAGGCCATGACGCCGCCGGGCAGGTCGTTGGTGATACCCTTGCCGCGGAAATAGGTGTTGGCGAGCACGAAGGGGATGCGGTCATAGCGCATCGCGTGGTGCAGCGGGCCAGGCTCGCGGCGGCTGTAGAACAGGGCGACGGACATGTGGTCCTGCAGGTTCTTGCCTACGCCGGGGAGATTGACGAGCGGGGCGATGCCCGCCTTGGCGAGTCCGCATGCCTCGCCGATGCCTGACAGCATCAGCAATTGCGGGGAATTGATCACGCCCCCGCACAGCAGCACTTCGCGCGCGGCCAGTGCGGTGTGGCGCTGGCCGGCGTGCTGATACTCCACACCCTCGGCGGTGGTGCCTTTCATGACGACGCGGCGCGCCAATGCGCGGGTTTTGACTGTGAGGTTCGGTCGTTTGAGCGCGGGTCGGAGATAGGCGACCGCGGCGGAGCAGCGGCGGCCATTGCGGATCGTCATTTGCCAGTTGGCGAAGCCTTCCTGTTCGACGCCGTTATAATCGGCGTTGGCGGGAAAGCCGGCCTGCACACCGGCCTGCATGTAGGCATCGACCAGCGGGTCGGTGAACTGGCAATATTGTGTGGTGAGTGGACCGCCTTTGCCGCGCAGCGGGCCGGCGTTGCCCTGCCAATCCTCCTGGCGGCGGAAATAGGGCAGCACCTGGTCGTAGGACCAGTCGGGCAGGCCCTTGGCGACCCAGCGCTCATAGTCCTCCCGGTGACCGCGCACATAGGCCATCGCGTTGATCGAGGAGGAGCCGCCAATGACCTTGCCGCGGGCGCATTCGACGCCGCGGCCATCGGTGCACGTTTCGGGCTCGGCGAAATACATCCAGTCATGCAGGCGATTGAGCAGGATGCGGCCCCAGCCGAGGGGGATGTGAATCCAGGGGTCGCGGTCCCAGCCGCCGGCCTCCAGAACCAGCACCTTGGCGTCGGAGTCTTCGCTGAGGCGATTGGCGAGCACGCATCCCGCCGACCCCGCACCGACGACGATAAAATCATAAGTCTTGCCAGAGGCCATCGTGGATCAACCTGATCTTGCGGGTCGTGTTCGAGCGCTGGGGCGCGGACTGTTTTCGGGGACAGGCACCTTGGCGCAAGCCCTTCCGCAATGCTAGCCCTTGGTGGCGCAGGGCAGGACGGACTAATATCGTCCCGCTGGGAGGACGCATGGCGAACAATCTTCATCTGACCTTGGCTTGCGGCGATTACGAGAGCACGCGCCCTTTGATCGATGGCCGCGTCAAACCGCAGGGTATCGACCTCACGGTGATCACGCCGGAATCGCGCGAGCGCCATTGGCGCGTCGCCCGCGACCACGCCTACGACATCTGCGAGTTCAACACGCCGGCGTATTTCATGGGCCGCGACCGCGGGCTGCCCTACACAGGTCTGCCGGTCTATCTGCATCGCCGGTTTCGTCACGGCTTTCTGTTCGTGAACAGCAACAAGGGTTTCAAGGAGCCGAAGGATTTGATCGGCGGCCGGATCGGCGGCACCAATTATCAGCCGGCGTCGAACATCTGGATGCGGGGCATCCTGGAAGAATTCCACGGCTTGCCGCACCGCTCGGTCACCTGGCTGACGGAGCGCGACGAGGATATTCCGTTCGATCCCGCGCCCGGCCTCAAAGTCGAGCGGATTCCGGCCGGCGGGCCGGACCTCGAGGAGCGGCTGCTGTCGGGCGACATCGATGGCCTGCTGACGCCGTCGCTACCGAAGTCGTTCATGGCGGGCAATCCCAACATCAAACGGATTTTCGACGAGTACCGCACGGTGGAGGAGAACTATGGGAAAACCACCGGCATCTTCCCAATCATGCATG
>CAIVDX010000346.1 GCA_903904805.1 uncultured Rhodospirillales bacterium | reverse complement strand
GCCGCAAATCTCTTCAAGGCAGTTTGAATCGTAAGCGATGGCGGTGGTGGTCTCGCCAGCGGTGTTCACCGGGTTCGCCGCGATCTCGACCAGCAGCGACGTGATGTTCATGTTCGGCCGGTAAGGAATCTCAAACGTTTCAGTCGTGGCTTTCGCATCGGGCGACGCCTGCCGCTTGATGGAGACCTTGATCGTTTCTGGCATTGCTCACTCCTAACTCACTTCATAACACCCAATGACATTGTCATCCTGAGCGCAGCGAAGGACCTGCTGTTTGCCTGTTGCGACACACCTGCTAAACCAAACCAGCTTAACTCGACGTATAAACCCTCGGACGCGGCACAATCAGCGACGTGTCCACTTCCTCGTAAGTAATCTCCGGCGCTCCGTTCACAAACGCCGCTTTGGTCGTCTTCAAAAACCGCTCATCATTGCGATCCGGGAAGTCCGGCTTGTAGTGCGCTCCACGGCTCTCATCGCGCAGCCGCGCGCCCTTCACAATCACCCGAGCCAGCTCCAGCATGTTGTAAAGCTGCCGCGTGAACGCAAACGACGTATTCGCCCACTGGCTCTTGTCCGAAAGGTTCACGTTCTTGAACCGCTCCAACAGCTCGACAATCTTCGCATCGCACTCATCCAGACCCGCGTTGTAGCGCACGATCGTCGCATGCTTGGTCATCGTCTCGCCCAGCTCGCGCCAGATCTTGAACGGATTCTCCGTCCCCTTGTTATTCAGCAGCGCCTCATTCAACGACTTCTGCCGCGCGAGTTCTTTCGCATGTCCGCCATCGCCCACCTGCGCCGGCAGCGTCTTCGCATACTTCATTGCCTCCGGCCCGGCAACAAATCCGCCGTAAATACACGAGAGCAGGGAATTAGCACCCAGCCGGTTCGCTCCATGGATCGAGTAGTCCGCTTCACCCGCCGCAAACACACCGGGGACATTCGTCTGCTGCTTGAAGTCCACCCACAGCCCGCCCATCGTGTAGTGGACGCCGGGGAAGATCTTCATCGGCACCTTACGCGGATCGTCGCCGACGAACTTCTCGTAAATTTCGAGAATGCCTTCGAGCTTATTCTGCCGTTCAGGCGACAGGTGCGACACATCAAGGTACACCATCGGCTGCCCGTCGATGCCCATGTTGTCCTCGTACACCACCTTGAAAATCTCGCGCGTAGCAATGTCACGCGGCACCAGGTTGCCGTACTTCGGATACCGCTCCTCCAGGAAGTACCAGCGCTCCGGCTCAGGAATCGTCTGCGCCGCACGCTTGTCATTCCTGTCCCGCGGAACCCACACGCGCCCACCCTCACCACGCGCACTTTCCGACATCAACCGCAGCTTGTCTTCGCCCGGAATCGCCGTCGGATGTACCTGGATAAACTCGCCGTTCGCATAGAACGCACCCTGCTGATACAGTGCACTCTGCGCCGACCCGGTACACACCACCGAGTTCGTGCTCTTACCAAAAATCGCGCCGTTACCGCCCGTACAGATAATGATCGCGTCCGCCGCAAACGTCCGCGTCTCCATCGAGCGCAGATCCATCGCGACAATGCCCCTGCAAACGCCGTTGTCGTCGAGCACGGCAGACAGGAACTCCCATCCCTCGTACTTCGTCACCTTGCCGTCGGACTCATGCCGCCGCACCTGCTCATCCAGCGCATAAAGCAGCTGCTGCCCCGTGGTAGCGCCGGCAAATGCCGTACGTTGATATAAAGTCCCGCCGAACCGCCGAAAATCCAGCAACCCCTCAGGCGTCCGGTTGAACGGCACGCCCATCCGGTCCAGCAGATCGATGATCGCCGGCCCCATCGCGGTCATGGCCTTCACCGGAGCTTGGTTGGCCAGGAAGTCGCCGCCATAAATGGTGTCGTCGAAGTGCTTCAGCACATCGTCGCCTTCACCCTTCAGGTCCTTGGCCGCATTGATGCCACCCTGCGCACAAACCGAGTGCGAGCGCTTCACCGGCACAATAGAAAAGAGG
>CAIVDX010000345.1 GCA_903904805.1 uncultured Rhodospirillales bacterium | reverse complement strand
GATTACCAGGGCTATCTCGCCGCCAACGGCCGGCTGCGCGAGACGATGTTCGGCATGCTCACCAACCCGCGTCTGCGCCAGGTGATCGGCGCGTTCGAGGAGCAGGTGCATTTCATCCGGCTGACAACGCTGAAGGACGGGGCGATCCGCGAGCGCTCGATCGGTGGCAATCTCGCGCTGATCGCGCGGCTGGAGGAGGGCGATCCGGCGAAGGCGGAGGAGGAGATGCGCCGGTTGCTGGAGACCGCCCAGGAAGCAGCGCTGGAGGCAGCGCTGGATGCAGCGCTGGATGTCGGCCGTGCGGCCGCGAGCGTGAGCGCCGTGGGGCCGGTGGCGGGCTGAACCTCAGCGCGGCGGCAGGCGTGTGTTGGCGGTGAAGGGTCCGTGCGTGGGCATCAGATTGTCCAGCAGGGCCGGGCTCTGGGCGAGGTCCACGCGGTGCAGTTCGGCAAAGCGCATCTCGGCGATGCGCCAGCCTGAGGCGTCGCGCCGATAGGCCTCGTGGGTGATGCCGGCGAGCAGCACCGGGGTGGTGGCGGTCTCGGGGATGGCGAGCTGCCACAGGCGCCAGCTGGCGCGCGCGCTGTGCGGGCCGATCTCGCTGAAGGCCGGGGCGAGGTAGAAATGCAATGCGAAGCGCCAGGGGCTGCGGGTGAACCAGTCGGCGAGGGCGGGACGGCCGGTGCGGCTGCCGCCAAAGGCCGCCTCGGCGATCCAGATGGCATCCTCGGTGAAGCAGTCGGCCTGCAGCTGCGCCACGCGGGCCCATTCCTCGGGCGGGACGCGGCGGTGCTCGGGCGTGTATTTGGCATCGGCGAGGGCGGTGTAGCGGGCTTTCAGCGCGTCGATCGCCGCGATGGCTTCCAGCCGGGCGAGCCGGTCCTCGAGCGCGTCGGTCACGGCAGGGGCCGGCGTGGGGCGTCTTCCTGCGCCTTGAAGCGGCCGCCGGCGAAGCCGAAGGGCACCACCGGGCGGCGATAGGATTCGACCGCGGGGGCCACCTCGGCGACCGACATCAGCATGTGGAACAACGCCAGCGCATCCGGCGGCATCGCATCCAGCGGATAGGCGTTGAGATGGGCGGCGATGTCATCCAGCCGCGGGATCATGGCCTTGGCGAATGCTTCCAGATCGGCCTGGGTGGAGGCCATGCGGCGGGCATTGCGTTCGGTTTCGGTGGGCAGGGCCCAGGCGTCGAAGGCTTGCAGATCGGCGAAGGCGGCGGGCAAGGCTGTGCCGGTCATGCCAGGGCCTCCGCGGCGCGGGCGGCGGCTTCGCCCTCGCGGATCATGCGCTCGACCACCCAGACCTGGTGGCGGACCATGATTTCGTTGTCCTGCAGATACATCACCTGCTTTGCCCCGGTTTCGGCGGCGCGCTGGGTGTGCTCGAGGGTGCTGAGATCCTCCAGCAGCACGTCGCGCAGGGCCACCTTCATGTATTCCTGATAGAAGCGCCCGCCGGCGGTGGAGACCTCGGGGTAATAGACCCGCGCGTCGAACAGGGTTTCGTTGTGCGAGATCGGGCGGAAATTATAGGCCTGCATGTAGTTCGGCCGCAGCGACAGGTAGAAATCCGGGAACACGCAGTTGATGTCGAACGCCCAGTCCGGGTCGTTCTGCCAGTTGAGCGCGGCGGGCAGATCGGCGGGATCGAAACGTTCCGTCATGGAGTTGCGGCCCAGGCGCAGGGCGGCGGCGGCGATCGGTTTGGCACCGGCGGGGGCGGCGCCCTCGGAGCTCGCGGCATTGGGATTGCCATAGACGGTGTGCGGATTGCCGGCGATGGACAGGCGACGGTGATGCTCGCCGCACAGCGCATCGATCGGCGAGAGGGCGCCGTGCTCGTCCTTGCGCAGCGCGCCGGCGATCGAGCGGCCATGGACGAAGCCGACGTGATAGAGTTCCTGGAAGGCGTCGACACACATTTTCCAGTTCGCCCGCACCGTGGTGCGCCAGGTGAAGCAGTTGGTCATCTTGCCGAAAGGGAAGCTCTCCAGCGGCAGGATCAGCGGGCCGAGGAAGTCGCGCAGGCTCATGGCCGGCTTGGGATCGACATTGACGAAGATGAAGCCGCCCCATGTGTCGACGGCGACCGGGGCGAGCGCGCAGGCGGCGCGGTCGATATTGCCGAACATGCGCTCTTCGGGGATGCGGCTGACCTGGCCGTCGAGCTCGTAGGTCCAGCCATGGAACTGGCAGAACAGCTTGGGCACGCGGCCGCGCTCCTCATAGAGGATCTTGTTCAGCCGGTGCGAGCAGACATTGTGCATGGCATGGAGCTGGCCGTCGTCGCCACGGGTGACGATGATCGCGGCGTCGGACGCGGGCAGATCGACGCAGAGATAGCTGCCGGGCAACGGCAATTCCTCGACGCGGCCGACATGCTGCCAGACCTTCTTGAAGACGTGGGTCTTTTCGCGTTCGAACCAGGCCGGCGAGACATAGGGCTCCGCCGGGAGCGGGCCGGTGCCCAGCTCGGGGAAGCGGGC
The DNA here is from genome assembly GCA_903904805.1 of uncultured Rhodospirillales bacterium. Lineage (GTDB taxonomy): Bacteria > Pseudomonadota > Alphaproteobacteria > Acetobacterales > Acetobacteraceae > CAIVDX01. Next base: position 11,992 of record CAIVDX010000345.1, on the reverse strand, counting down.
ATGCAGTGAGCCAGGGGCGCCGAGATCGGGCTGGACGTTCATGGCGAACCTTTCCTGAGATCAGGTGAAAGCGTATTCTGTATACGCGCCGGCGGTCAATTTCCGGCCGTGTCTGGGCCGAGCACGCGGTAGAGCACGCCGCCATCGGAGAGCACGCGCCAGCTGTGCGCCTCGCCGGGCGGGATGACGATGCCCTGGCCGTCGGCCAGTTCATGGCGCTCATCGCCGCAGACCAGCTCGAAGCGGCCTTCCAGCACCGCGCCGATCTCCTCGGGGGTGGTGGCGTCGATGTGCAGGCTTTCGCCCGGTGACCAGCGGCGCAGCTCGGCGGTCAAGGTGGCGCCGTGCATGCGCAGGTCGGGCGCGCTGCCGCCGCCGGGGCGCCAGCGGCTGTCGGTGGCGGTGAAGGGGGCGTAGGGCGCGGTCATCGCGCCGGCTCCTTCGCTTGATGGGAGAAGACGGTCGGCTTGTCCTTGCTGCCATATTCGGCGCGCGGCGGGCTGGCGACGTTGAGGCGCAGGCTGATGCCCTCGGCGCCGTAGGTGTTGATGCCGTAATGCATCTGCTCGGCGGGGATGATCATTACCGCGCCGGCGTCGATGTCCATCTGGTTCAGCGCCGGCGCGCCGACCTCGCCCTGGACCATGTGGCAGCCGCCGAGGATCTGCAGCGAGGCCTCCTCGCCATGGGCATGCGCCTTGGTTGCGATGCCGCCGGCGCCGCTGGCGATGTATTTCACCACGCCGACGCTCATCGTCTCGCCGACGACGGAGTGCATGAACAGGCCGCCCGGCACCACCTCCAGAAGATCGTCCTTGAACGAAAAGATCTGGCATTTCGGCATGGGGGGCTCCGGGTCGGGGCGGTGATTGAACATCGGGAGTCTACAGTATACGCTCCCGACGAGACAAATGGACGCGACAACGCGGCGTGTTGATCGGGCAGGGGTGGGCGATGAGCATTTGGACAGAGCTGCTCGGTGTGGATTTCAGTGTGACCACGGTGGATGCCGGCGGCATTCCCACGCGCGCGTTGCAGGCCGGGCAGGGCGAGGATGTGATCTTCCTGCACGGCACCAGCGGCCATCTGGAGGCCTTCATCCGCAACATCGCCGCGCACGCGCCGCGGTATCGTTGCCACGCGATCGACATGCTGGGCCATGGCTTCACCGGGAAGCCTGACTATGACTACGAAATTCCGCGCTATATGGAGCATCTGCTGGCCTATATGGATGCCTGCGGCATCACGCGCGCGCACATCGCCGGCGAATCGCTCGGCGGCTGGGTGGGCGCCTGGCTGGCGACCGAGCATCCCGAGCGCGTGGCCAGTCTGCAGTTGCTCTGTTCGGGCGGCACCAAGGCCAATCCGGCCGTGATGGAGCGCATCCGCAGCTCCACCCATGTGGCGGTGTCGACCGATGATATCAGCCTGACCCGCAAGCGGCTGGAGCTGCTGATGGCCGATCCGGTGAAGGATGTGTCGGATGAGCTGGTGGAAACGCGTCACCGCATCTATCACGCGCCGGATTTCGTTGCGCATATCGAGCAGCTTCTGTGCCTGCAGAACATGGAAACACGCCAGCGCAATCTGCTGCGTGCCGACCGGCTCGCGCGGATCACCCAGCCGACGCTGATCATCTGGGGAACCGACAACCCGTTCGGCGATGTGCCCGAAGCACGAGAGCTGCACGAGATGATTCCGCACTCGCAGCTGGAGCTGTTCGGCAGATGCGGCCACTGGCCGCAGCATGAGCAGCCCGAGCACTATAACGAGATCGCGCTCGACTTCCTCGCCCGCGCGCGCGGCTAGGCGCGTCGCGATGAGCCGCATCGTTCTCGGCGTTGGCGCATCCCACACCACCCTGATGAACACGCACTGGGAGTCGCTGGTGCATGTGGATCGCGCCGAGCGGTTTCGCGATGCGCTGGGCCAGGCGCGCGAGGAGATCGTGGCGGCGCGGCCGGATGTCGCTGTCATTGTCGGGTCGAACCATTTTCGCGGTTTCTTTCTTGATCTGATGCCGGCTTTCACCATCGGGGTGGGCGAGTGCATTGCCGCCGGCGAGGCCGGCACGCCGGCGGGGCCGCAGCAGGTGGACATCACGCTGGCGCGCCATCTCGTGCAGTGTTTGTCTGATGCCAGCTTCGACATTGCGTTTTCGGCAAAGCTGCAGGTGGATCACGGCATCACCCATGCGATCCAGTATCTGCTGGCCGGGCTGGATCTGCCGATCGTGCCGATTGTGGTGAATGTGTTCGCGCCGCCACTGCCGCCGCTGGCGCGCTGCGCGCAGTTGGGTGCGGCGATCGGTGCGGCGATCGGCAGTTGTGGCGGCGACCGTCGCGTGGTGATGATCGGCACCGGGGGGCTGTCGCATCGTCTGCCCTGGCCGGACTGGCGCGCGCCGGACGGCGAGGACGATGATTTTCTGGTGCGGGCGTTCGTCAATGGGCGCGCGAACTGGCAGGAATATGAAACGGGCCGTCGTGCGATCGTGGTGAAGGCGGGTGCATCCGGCGATCCGCGTTACCGCATCTCGCGCGATTTCGATGAGGCGTTTCTCGCGCTGGTGCGTGATGGCCGGCTGGACACACTCGCGGCGATGAGCACCGACGAGGTGCAGGCGCGCGCCGGCAATGGCGGGCAGGAGGTGCGCGCCTGGCTGATCGCCGCCGCGGCGATGGGCCATCCGCTCGGGCGCGTTCTGGCCTATGAGGAAATCCCGGAATGGCTCACCGGGATGGGTGTGGCGATGTTCGATGCCTGAGGTGCCGCGGCGCCGGCGGGCTGAGCAGACTGTGCGCCCGGCGTTCCTGGGATCGTGAGGGCGTTCCGGCTTGATCTGGCGCGCGTACCGGTGCACCTCGACGGGCTGAGGCGCGCCGGTGCGAACCGCTTGCGATTGGGGAATATCGATCATGCCGACTGACTCACAGATGTCGCCAGCGCGCACCAGCGAGGTCGCGATCTGGCCGAACCGTTTGCTGTTCGGCGTCGGCGCGCTGGATCGGCTGGCAGGGGTGCTCGACGAACTCGGCTGCAGGCGGGCGTTGGTGCTGTGCGGCAACACGGTCGCCACCGGCGGCATCCTTGATGATGTGCGCGCCGCTCTCGGTGCGCGCTTCGCCGGCGCCTATGACCGCGTACGCTCGCACACGCCGCTGCCGGATCTGCGGATCATTCTCGCGCAGGCGCGGGAGGTGAAGGCGGATGTGCTGATCAGCGTGGGTGGCGGCAGCGCCATCGATGCGGGCAAGGCGACCTCGCTGCTGATGGCCGCCGGCGAGGACCTCGCCCCCTTCGCGATCCGCTACAGCGAGACCGGCATGGCGCGCGAGATGCTGCCGCGGCGCGCCATCCTGCACATCGCCATCCCCACCACCTCGGGGTCGGCGAGCGATGTGATGCCCACAGCCGGCGTGCGTGACCCCGAGCGGCGCATCAAGATGCTGTTCTGGGACGACCGGCTGATCCCTGATGTGGTGATCCTCGACCCGCGCCTGGCGACACAGGCCGCCCCGGCCTTGACCGCCGCCACAGGCATGACTGCGGTGGCGCGCTGCGTGGAGAGCCTGTATTCGCGCGATCGCCATCCGGTCTCCACCGCGCTGGCGCTGCATGGGCTGACATTGCTGCGGCGGTCCTTGCCGGTGGCGGCGCGTGAGCCGGGCAATCTGCAGGCGCGGGCGGAGTGCCAATATGCCTGCGCGATGTCCGGGGTGGCGGCGATCAACGCAATGGTGTCGCTGGTGCATGCGGTGGGGCATGTGGTGGGTGGGCGGCACGCGCTGCAGCATGGGGTGTCGCACGCGATCCTGCTGGGGCCGGCGATGCGGCTGCTGCTTCCCTCGATCGGTGCCGAGCAGCGGCTGGTGCTCGGCGCGCTGACCGGCGCGCAGGTGGCGGCCGGCGACGACGAGGCCGGAGCGATGGCCGCGCGCGAGATCGATCATCTGCTCGCGGAATTGCCGCTGCATCATCGCCTGCGCGATGTTGGCATCGAGGAGGTGGAACTGCATGAAATCGCCATCCGCACGCCGGAGGACTACATGATGGCCAACCTGCCGCGCCCGATCAGCGTGCCGGAGATCGAGGCCTTCCTGCGCGACGCCTGGTGATGCGCGCCTGGCCATGGGGCGGTTCGCAAGCCATGCTGATCCGGACTGGAGCGGTTGACACCACCGACGTGCGCACACAGCATGGCGTATACATTCGTCGCATCGGTCCGCGTGGCCGGGCCGCCCGTGGGCGGGGAAAAGGGGTTGCATGATGTTGTCGCGTCGGACCGCCGGACTCGCTGTCTCCGTTGCCCTGCTTGCGGCCGCGATGCCGGCGATGGCGGCGGACCAGATCAGGGTTGGTCTGGCGGCTGTCTATCCGCCCTACGGTGTGACCTATGCCGCGCAGGAACTTGGCTTCTACAAGGCGAAGGACCTGGATGTTGAGATTACCAGCTTCGCCTCCGGCCCGGTGGCGCAGGAGGCGCTCGCGGCCGGTTCTGTCGATGTGGTGACGATCTCACCGCCCGGTGCGGCGGTGGCGATCAACAAGGGGGTGGCGGAGCGGATCATCGCGCCGACTGGCGATCTGACGCCGGAGGGCTGGATCCTGGCGGTGCCGGCGGCCTCGCCGATCAAGACGCTGGCTGATCTTGCCGGCAAGACCGTGGGAATTTCCTCCAAGGCGTCGACAACCGACTTCCTGGCGCTGTGGGCGGCGCGCAAGGCGGGCATCACCATCCGCACCATTCCGCTCGGCACGCCCGGCGTGCTGCCCGCGCTGAAGGCGAAGCAGATCGACGCGGCGATCCTGTGGCCGCTGGTGAGCTATCGCACCACGGTCGATGGCGAGTACCGCAGCATCGCCGATTTCGGCAAAATCATGGACCCGGTGCTGCCGGACACCTGGGCGGCGTCGGAGACCGCGATCAAGCAGAAGCCGGACGCGTTGCGCCGGTGGCTGCAGGCGAACTCGATGGCGATGGTCTATATGAAGAAGAACGAGACCTGGACGCTGGATTTTCTCAAGCGCTACACCAGCGAGAGCGATCCGCGCGTGCTGAAGATGACGTTCGACACCATCATCATGGGTCTGCGCCCGGACGGCACGATGGATCCGCAATGGATGCGCAATTCACTTGATCTGGCCACAACCGCCGGGTTGACGGGCCTGCCGGGCCCTGATGCGATCTTCGCGCCGGGATTCACGCCGATCACATTCGAGTAGTCGGCATGGGGCTGCGGCTGCGCGTTGTTCTGGTTCAGCTTGGCTTTTTCGCGGGCCTGTTCGGCCTGTGGCAGGTGGCGTCGCGCCAGGGCTGGGTCGATGCGGAGTTCCTGCCGGCGCCGAGCGACATTGCGATCGTGATGCTGGGGCTGCTGCGCTCCAGCGTCTTTCTGGCCAATGCCGGCGACACCGCCCTGCGCGTGTTCGCCGCCTTTGCCATCGGCGCGCCCGCGGGTCTGCTGGCGGGTGTGCTGCTGGCGGAGAGCAGGACGGGCGGACGCGCGGCCACCGCCTTGTTCAATCTCGTGCTCGCGGTGCCGCAATCGATCTTTCTGCCGATTTTCATTCTGGTGCTGGGATTGGGCTTTACCCAGAAGGTTCTCTACGGCCTCACGCATGTGTTTTTTGTGGTGGCCGTCAGCACCGCGGCGGCGGTGCGCGAGGTGCCGCCGTCGTTGGTGGCTGCGGCGCAGTCTTTCGGCGCATCGCGCGGGCGCATCTTTCGCGACATCCATCTGCCGGCGATGGCGCCGCAGCTTGTCGCCGGCCTGCGGCTTGGTCTGATCTTCGACATCATCGGCATTCTTCTGGCCGAGATGTATGGGGCGCAGTCCGGTCTGGGCATCATGATCTTTCATTGGGGCGAGGCCTATCAGGTGAGCCAGCTTCTGGCGGGCACGATGCTGATCTCCTGCGCGACGGTGCTGATCAACGAAACGATGCGGATCTGGGAAGCCAGGGTGGGCATTTGGCGGCACGCACGATGACCGGCCTCGTGAGCGCCGCGCCGGTCATTCGCACGCGCCTGCTTGGCAAGACCTATGGCAGCGGTGCGACCACCACCACCGCGCTTGCGGATATTTCGTTCGAGGTTCCCGAAGGCAGCTTTGTCTCCATCGTCGGGCCGAGCGGCTGCGGCAAATCGACATTGCTGCAGATTCTGGGCGGGCTTTTGCCGGCGAGCCAGGGCGAGGTGAGTGTCGATGGCATCGCGGTGCGCAAGCCGATGCCTGGCAAGATCGCGATGGTCTTTCAGGACGCGACCTTGCTGCCTTGGAAGACCGCGATCGAGAACATCGAATTTCCGCTCGACGTGCAGGGCGTGCCGCGCGCCGAGCGGCTGGCGCGATCGCATGAGATGCTGGAGCTGGTGGGTCTGGCCGATTTTGCCGGCCGGTATCCGCATGAGCTCTCCGGCGGGATGCGCCAGCGCGTGTCGATTGCGCGCGGGCTGGCGCAGAATCCCCGTATCATTCTGATGGACGAACCATTTGGCGCGCTGGACGAGCAGACCCGGCTGAAGATGGGGCAGGAATTGTTGCGCATCTGGCAGGCGACCGGCAAGACCATCCTGCTGATCACGCACAGCCTCACCGAGGCGCTGTTTCTGTCCGACACGGTGCTGGTGATGAGCCGACGCCCCGGGCGCATCATTGATACGCTGCGGGTCGATCTGCCGCGACCGCGCGATTACGACATGATCGGCAGCCCCGAATTCGGCGCCGCGCGCAATCGGATCTGGCATTTGCTGACCGGTGACGACGCGCCGGGCGGGCAGGGGCTTGCTGAACTGTGAGGCGCCTGCGCGGCCCGCTGGTCGTGGTGGTGATCCTGCTGCTGTGGGAGGCGATCTGCCAGCTTGGGTTTGTGCCGCGGGTGGTGCTGCCGCCACCCAGCGCGATCGTCGGCGCGGCGATCGACTCCTGGTCGGATTATTGGCAGGGGATGCAGGTGACGGTGGGCGAGATCGCGATCGCCACGTTGATCGCCTGGCTGGGCGGGATCGTTCTGGGGTGCCTGCTGGGTGCCGGGCCCGTGCTGGGCGCGGCGTTCGGCCCGGTGCTGGCGGCCCTGTTCGCGGTGCCGCTGATCACCTGGTATCCGCTGTTCATGACCTGGTTCGGCCTCGGCTCCGCCTCGAAGATCGCCTATGGTGCGGTTTCGGGAATTTTGCCGGTGGCGATTGGCACATTGAACGGCGTGCGCGGTGTGGATCGCACGCGGCTGCTGTTCGGCCGTGCGGCGGGCTGCACCAGATTGCAGCTGACGACGCGCATTGTGCTGCCCTCGGCGCTGCCCTCGATCATCGCCAGCCTGAGGATCGGATCGGCGTTGACGGTGATCGGCGTGATCGTGGCGGAGATGCTCGCATCGCTAGATGGCATCGGCTTCCTGATCTCGTATAATCGCACGATGTTCAACACGGGCCATGTCTATCTCGGCATCATCCTGGCGCTGCTGTGCGCGGTGGCGGCCAATCGCCTGCTCTCGCTGATCGAGCATCGTTTCGATCGGTGGCGCGACGCATGAGGCCATTGATCGCGGTGATCGGGGCGGGCGGCACCTTCGCAATGGAGGGGCGGCATCCATTCGATTGGGTCGACTACGGTGACAGCGGCATCGTGCATCCGATTGGCGATGTGCTGCGCGAGATGGGCGATGTGGGCCTTGATATCGATCTGTTGCAGGTGCCATTTCGCGCGATTGGCAGCACCGGGATCACGCCGGCCGACTGGAGCGAACTGGCCGCGCTGATCCGTGATTTGATTGCAACGACGCCGCGTCTGCAGGGGATCGTTGTCACCCACGGCACCGCGACGTTGGAGGAGACTGCCTGGTTCCTGCAGCTGACGGCGCCGCCTGGCGTGGCGCTGGCGGTGACCGGTGCGCAGCGACCGCCCAACACATCGGGCAGTGACGCCGCGGCCAATCTGCGTGCCGCGCTGGCGGCCGTTTCCGACCCACGTGCACGGCACCTCGGCGCGATGGTGGTGATGGACAACACTTTGCTGCCGGCGCGTGATGCCACCAAGACATCATCCTTTTCGCTCGCCGCCTTCGCGGCGCCCGGTTCAGGCCCGTTGGGACAGGTGCTCGCCGATGGCACGCTGCGTCTGACCCGGGTTGGCACCACGCCGGTTGGAGCATTTTCCAGTGCAGGGCTGGATGAATTGCCACGGGTTGATATCGCGCTGTCCTATGCCGGCGCTGATGGCGCGGCGATCGGGGCGTTTGTGGCTGCCGGCGCGCGCGGCATCATCAGTGCGGGGCTGTTGCCCGGGCGGCCAGCCAATGGCGAACGCGCCGCACTCGTCGCGGCCGCGCGTGCGGGGCTTGTGGTGGTGCAGGCGACGCGGGGAACAAACGGAATGGTTCCAGTGCAGGCGCATAATGTCGCGGACGGCATTCTCGCCGGTGGGGACCTCTCACCGCAAAAGCTGCGCATCGTGGTGATGCTGGCGGTGCGCACGGGCATTGCCGGCGCCGCACTGCAAGACCTGATTCTCAGCCTGTAGACGATGACGCGCTTCGCCGCACATGAGATCGCCGCGTTCGTGACCGGCTTCGCGACGGGCGACGTGCCGGAGACCGCGATCGCCATCGCGCGGCTGCGCGTGCTCGATACGGTCGGCCTGGTTCTTGGTGGCTGCGACACGCTGGCGTCGCACGCGGCGATCGGTGTGGCGCGGGACAACAGTGCGCGGCCCGCGCGTGGCGCCAGCCTGATCGGCGACGCCGCGTCGGTTGCTCCCGCATGGGCCGCCTTCGCGCACGGTGTGATCGCGCATTGTCGAGATTTCGACGACACTTTTTCCGATTCCGTGGTGCATCCCGGCAGTACGATCAATGCCGTCGCTCTGGCTTTGGCCGAGACACGCGCGATCCCGACGCGCGATGTGCTGGCGGCCATCGTGATCGGCTATGAGGTGGCGGCCCGGTTGGGCAGTGCCGCCGGGCGCCGGCTGCATGCGCGCGGCTTTCATGCCACCGGCATTCACGGACCGATCATCGCCGCGTGTGTTGCCGCGCGGCTGAGCGGGCTCGATGCGACACAGACGGTCTCCGCGATCGGCCTTGCGGCCAGCATGTCGGGTGGGCTGCTGCAATTTCTTGAAGATGCGAGCTGGTCGAAATGGTTGCATGTCGGCTGGAGCGCGCATGGCGGGATCATTGCTGCCGAACTCGCCGCGCGTGGCTTCCGCGGCCCGGCCGGTGCGCTGGATGGCGAGAACGGGGTGTTCGCCGCCTTTCTCGGGCGCGATGCGCTGCAGCCGGACGCGCTGACCGCGGGCCTTGGCAGGGTTTGGCGAGGTGGTGAGGCGTTACCGAAATATTTTCCGTGCGCACATGTCATTCAGCCCTACATCGCCGCAACGCTGGCGCTGCGGGCGGAGTTTGGCGCCGCTGACATCGCAGCACTCGACTGCCACATCGCGCCCTGGGCGGTGCCGATTGTTTGCGAGCCACAGGCCAACAAGCGCGCGCCGACCGGCGAGATGGATGCGATCGCCAGCCTGTTTTTTCAGGTCGCGATGGCCTGGGTGGATGGCGATGTGGGGCTTGAGGTGCTGACTGCCGCCAGCCATGGCCGCATTGACCTGCTCAAGGCTGCTGCCCTTGTCAGCTATCATGTCGATGCGACGCTGGGCGCAGGGTTTGACGGACGCGTTGTCGCGGCATTGCGGGATGGGCGGGTGGTCACACGAATCGTGCCTGAACCGGCGATCCTGCCTGACGCGATAATGCGGAAATTCATAATGCTGGCGAGGCGGTCCCTGTCCGATGATCGCGTCGCCGTGCTGCGCGATGTGCTCACACTCGAGCAGGAGATGTGGCCGAGCGAGATCGGCGCGGTATTGCGCGCCGCTGACACCGGCATCCGCCCATGAGCACGGCGTCGCCACCGACCGGTGCGCCGTTCGGCGAGCGTGTGGCGCGCATCGAGGATGCGCCGTTGGTGCGTGGGCGCGGCTGCTATATTGGCGATCTGAATTTTTCGCGCCAGCTTCACATGCGCATCGTGCGCTCGCCCTATGCGCATGCGCGGCTGATCAGCATCGACACGCAGGCGGCCCGCGCGTTGCCCGGCGTGGTCGCTGTCTGGACGGCCGAGGATATTCCGGAGCTGTCGCCCATTGATTTCCGTGATCCGGCCGGTGAGGCGTTGGCCCCCTATCGCCAGCCGGTGCTGGCGCGCGAGCGTGTGCGCTATGTGGGCGAGCCGGTGGCGGCGATTTTCGCCACCGGGTCCTATGTCGCAGAGGACGCCGCCGATCTTGTGCTGATCGAGACGGAGGAGCTGCCCATCCTGCTTGATGCCACCGCTCCGCCGGGCCATTTTTCCGATGCCGTTTCGACCGAGGCGCTGGTGCTGCGGGCCGGCTATGGTGACACGGCCGAGGCTTTCGCCAATGCGCCTGTTGTCGTCGAGATCAGCCTCGACATTGGCCGCCATTCCGGTGTGCCGCTGGAAACCCGTGGTGCCATCGGGCGCTATGATGCGGCGAAGGATATTCTGGAGCTGTGGGGGGCGGCCAAGGTGCCGCATCGCAACCGTGACAATCTGATGCGCGCGCTCGGCCGCTCGGCCTCGGGCATCGTGCTGCATGAGCTGCATGTCGGCGGTGGCTTCGGCATTCGCGGTGAGCTGTATCCGGAGGATTTTCTCGTTCTGGCCGCCGCCATGCGACTCGATCGTCCGGTGAAATGGATCGAGGACCGGCGTGAGCATCTGATGGCGGCGAACCACTCGCGCCAGCAGCATCATCGCATCCGCCTGGCCGCCGATGAGTCCGGCATCCTGCTCGGGCTGGAGGATGAATTTTTCCATGATCAGGGTGCCTATGTGCGCACCCACGGCGCGCGCGTGCCCGACATCACGATTGGCACGATGGCCGGCCCCTATCGCATCCCCGCCTATGCGTGCGTCGGGCATTTTCGCCTGACCAACAAGACGCCTGCCGCGACCTATCGCGCGCCTGGTCGTTTCGAGTCCAGTTTCGTGCGCGAGCGCGCGATGGATGCGCTCGCCGCGCGGCTGGATCTCGATCCGGCGGAATTGCGACGCCGGAACATGATCACCGCGGCCGAGATGCCCTATGATTGCCGGCTGACCGTGCTGGGCCAGAAGGTGGTCTATGATTCCGGCGATTACGCGCTGTTGCTCGGCAAGGCGTTGGAGCGGTTTGGCTGGGACCGCGCGCGTGCGGATGTCGCCCGGCGGCGTGCGCACGGTGCGTTGGTAGGTGTTGGGCTTGCCGCCTTTGTCGAGGATGGCGGCATGGGCCCGCGCGATGTGGCCAGGGTGAGTGTGGATCCCACCGGTGCGGTCGAAATCGTCACCGGCGGTGCGTCGGTCGGGCAGGGGTTCGAGACCGCGATGGCGCAGATCTGCGCAGCCTCGCTCGGTGTTGATATAAGCCGCATCCGCGTGGTGCATGGACAGACCGACCGCATCGCGTTCGGCGTTGGCGCCCATGCCTCGCGCGCCACCGTGATGACGGGCAACGCCACCCACGTGACCGCGCTGGCCGTGCGCGCCAAGGCGCTGCGGCATGCCGCGATGCTGCTGCAATGCGACACCGCGGCACTCGACATCGTCGACGGCGCGGTGATCCGCCTGGCAGCGCCCGATGATCCGGTGATGACACTGGCCGAGATCGCCCGGCATCTGGCGCCTGATTCACCGACCTTGGGCGACGAGACGCCTGGTCTGTCCGCCGAGGAATGGTTCCGCACGCCGCATACGACGCACCCCTACGGTCTGGCGATCATCCAGGCGGAGGTGGATCGGGCGACCGGTGCGGTGCGCATCGAGCGAGCGCTGATTGCCTATGATGTCGGCCGCTCGGTGAACCCGATGCTGGTCGAGGCACAGCTGGTTGGTGGCTTCGCGCAGGGGCTCGGCGGCGCGCTCTATGAGGAGTTCCGGTACGATGAGCGTGGCGAACCGCTGAGCGTGACCTTCGCGGATTATCTGTTGCCG
>CAIVDX010000344.1 GCA_903904805.1 uncultured Rhodospirillales bacterium | reverse complement strand
GTGCGATTTTCGTGATCTTCATCACCGCGGTGTGGCCCGTCATCATCAACACCGCTGTGGGCGTGCGCAACGTTCCGCAGGACTATCGCAATGTTGCCCGCGTGATCCGGCTGCGCGGGTTCGGCTATTTCGCCCGCATCCTGTTGCCCGCCGCCGCGCCGTTCATCTTCACCGGGCTGCGCATCGGCATTGGCCTGTCGTGGCTCGCGATCGTCGCCGCGGAGATGCTGGTGGGCGGCGTGGGCATCGGCTTTTTCATCTGGGATGCGTGGAACAGTTCCAACATCTCCGACATCGTGGTCGCGCTGATCTATGTCGGCATCGTCGGCTTCATCCTCGATCGGCTGGTTGAGTATGCAGGCAAGCTTGTCACGCGCGGGACATAGGAGAACACCCATGGCATTCCTCACGATTTCCGATGTCGCGATCCGCTTCAAGCCGAGTGCGCCTGAAGTGCTGACCAAGGTGTCGCTGGACGTGACCGAGGGCGAATATGTTTCGATCATCGGCCATTCCGGCTGCGGCAAATCCACCCTGCTCAACATCGTCGCCGGGCTGCTGACGGCGACCAATGGCGGCGTGCTGCTGGAAGGCAAGGAGGTCAACAGCCCCGGCCCGGATCGCGCGGTGGTGTTCCAGAATCACAGCCTGCTGCCATGGCTGACCTGCCGCGAGAATATCCGTCTGGCGGTGGACCAGGCCTTCAATGGCGGCAACGGGCACAAAAAGACCTCGCGCGCGGAAAAGGCCGAGTGGGTCGATCACAATCTCGAGCTGGTGCGCATGACGCACGCCGCGGATCGTCGCCCGGCGGAGATCTCGGGCGGGATGAAGCAGCGCATCGGCATTGCCCGCGCGCTGGCGATGCAGCCGAAGGTGCTGCTGCTGGACGAACCGTTCGGCGCGCTCGATGCGCTCACCCGCGCGCATCTGCAGGACCAGGTGATGGAGCTGCATGCGCGGCTTGGCACCACAATCATGATGATCACCCAGGATGTGGACGAGGCGGTGCTGCTGTCGGACCGCATCGTGATGATGACCAATGGGCCGGAAGCCACCATCGGTGAAATCCTGCGCGTGGATCTGGAACGTCCGCGGGATCGGCTGGCCATGGCGACCGATCCGCGCTTCGTGGCCGCGCGGGCGCGGGTGCTGGAATTCCTCTATGCGCGCCATCGCGCGCCGGGCCAGGAGGCGGCGTGAGCCAGCGCGTCGTCATCATCGGTGCCGGCCCGGCGGGCATGCGCTGCGCCGAGCAGTTGGCGCTTGCGGGTGCGGATGTGTGCCTGATCAGCGACGAGGCGGCGCTGCCCTATGATCGGGTCGCGCTCAGCAAGTGGCTGGCCCGCGACATGGAAGATCATGAGCTGATCACGCATGATGCCACGCGGCTGGGCGAACTTGGGATTGCCTGGCGGTCGGGCACGGCGGTCACCCGCATCGATCGCGACGCCAGGCGGCTGCACTGTGCCGACGGCGCGGCGATCGGCTACGATACCCTGGTGATCGCGACTGGATCGAGCGGATTTCGCCTGCCGATGCCCGGCGCGACCCTGCCGGGCGTGCTGCTGTATCGCACGCGGGAGGATGTCAGCGCGATGATCGCGGCGGCCGAGAGCGGCGGATGCGCGGTGGTGATCGGCGGCGGTCTGCTCGGGCTGGAGGCGGCGGCGGGCCTGGCCGCGCGTGGCATGAGCGTGTGCGTGCTGCATGCGGTGGACCGGCTGATGGAGCGCCAGCTCGATCATCGCGCGGCGGCACGGCTGGCCGCCCATCTGCGGCGGCAAGGCATCGATGTGATCGAAAACGCTGCCAGCACCGCGATTCTTGGTGACTCGCATGTGACCGGCGTGGCGCTGAAGGACGGCCGGGTGATCGCGGCCGAGCTGGTGGTGATGGCGGTTGGCATCCGCCCGCAGACCGCGCTGGCGCGCGAGGCTGGGCTCACCGTCAATCGCGGCATTGTTGTCGATGCGCAGATGCGCACCGCTGATCCGACCATCTTCGCGATCGGCGAATGTGCGGAGTTCGACGGCCAGTGCATCGGTCTCGTGGTGCCTGCGTTCGCGCAGGCCGAGGTGGCGGCGCGGGTGATCGCCGGCGACGACGCGGCGTTCGCGCACGCATCCGACGCGGCCGCCTTGAAGGTTGCCGGCGCGCCGGTGTGGTCGGCCGGTCTGGTGGACAGCGACAGTGCCGAAACGATCATGGTCGATGACCCAACCGGCCTGTATCGCCGCTTCCTGGTGCAGGAGGATCGGCTGGTCGGTGCGCTGCTCTATGGCGACACCGGCGATTCCGGCTGGTATATGCGGATGATCCGCGAACAGCTTCCCATCGGCGCGCTGCGCGCCGCCCTGCCCTTCGGCCCAGCCTTTGCGGACATCACAGCATGAACGACGCGCCGTTCGAACCCGAGCAGCAGGAATATCTCAAAGGCTTCATGGCCGGCATCGAGGCACGCCGCTCCGCCCTGGGGCTGCCGCTGGCACCCGCCACGGGCGCCGCATCGTCGGACCCCACCGACCTGCAACGTGCCGCGCAGGACAAGGTGATCGCCGCCGGCGGCAAATTGACTCCGGAAGAGGAGGCGAAGCGCAAGCGCAATCCGCTCGATCGCTTCGATGAGATCGCCGCCCTGGCCGCGGATGGAAAGTTTCCGCGTGGCACTGATGTTTTTCTGACCAAGTATCACGGGTTGTTTTTTGTCGCGCCGGCGCAGAATGCGTTCATGTGCCGGCTGCGCATCCCCGGCGGCATCCTCACCGCGCACCAGCTGCACGGGCTGGCCGACATCGCCACCGACCTCGCCGCCGGCCATGCCGACATCACCACACGGGCGAACCTGCAGATTCGTGAGATCCCGGCGCCGCATGCGCCGGAGATGCTGTGGCGGCTGGCCGATCTCGGCCTGACCTCGCGCGGTTCGGGGGCGGACAATGTGCGCAATGTCACCGGCAGCCCGACCGCCGGGATCGATGCGCAGGAGCTGCTGGACACGCGCCCGCACAGCCGCGCGATGCATCATTTCATTCTCAATCACCGCGAACTCTACGGCCTGCCGCGCAAATTCAACATCGCCTATGATGGCGGCGGCTGCGTGGCGGTGCTCGAGGACACCAACGACATCGCCTTCACCGCGGTGCAGGTGGGTGAGAATTCTTCCGTGCCTGCCGGCATCTATTATCAGCTGGCCCTCGGCGGCATCACCGGCCATCGCGATTTCGCCCGCGCGACCGGGATCGTGGTGGCGCCGGACGATACGTTGCGGGTGGCGAACGCCATTCTGCGGGTGTTCATCGCGCAGGGCGATCGCACCGATCGCGGCAAGGCCCGGTTGAAATATGTTCTTGATCGCATGGGCATCGAGGCCTTCATCGCCGCCTTCGAGGCCGAGCTGGGGGGACCTTTGCCGCGTGTCGCGCAGAGCGCGATCGCGCCACGGCCGGCGCAGGATCGGCTGGCGCATGTGGGGGTGCACAGCCAGAAGCAGCCGGGGTTGAATTATATCGGCGTGACCGGCGCGATCGGGCGGCTGAGTGCGGCGCAGATGCATGGCCTGGCCGACATCGCCACGCGGTTCGGTTCGGGTACGATCCGCTTGACGGTGTGGCAGAATCTGCTGATCAGCGACATCGCCGATGCGGAGCTTGACGCCGCGCGGGCGGCGATCGGCGCATTGGGATTGGGAACCGAGGCGAGCCCGGTGCGGGCGGGCATGGTCGCCTGCACGGGCAATGCCGGCTGCAAATTCGCCGCCAGCGACACCAAGGCGCATGCCGCTGCCATCATCGACTTCATCGAGGCGCGTGGTGCGCCGCCGGGGCCGATCAACATCCATCTGACCGGATGCCATCACAGCTGCGCGCAGCATTATATCGCCGATATCGGCTTGCTCGGCGCGAAGCTGGACCGGGGAGAGGACAGCATCGAGGGCTATGATCTGCATGTCGGTGGCGGCGCCGGTGCCGAGCAGGCGATCGGCCGACTGATCCTGCCTGGTGTTGCGGTGGCCGATCTGCTGCCGATGATCGCGGCCCTGATCGGTGCCTGGGCGCGCGAGACACCGTCGGCGAGTTTTCAGTCCTGGTCGGCAGGGTTGAGCGACGAGGCGATTCGCGCGCGGCTGGGTGAGATGGTGGTGGCATGAACGAGATGAGCGCGCCGATTCCGCTGATCCCCGAGAACGCCCCCTTCAGCGCCGCGCAGCGGGCCTGGCTGAACGGGTTTCTCGCCGGGCTGTATGGCAGCGCCTCGGGTGCGGCCGCCGCACCGCAGGAGGCGGCTGAGGTTGAGGAGTTCCCTTGGCATGATCCGGCGCTGGAGCTGGAGGAACGGCAAAGCCTCGCGGCCACGGCACCGTTCCGCCGGCGCCTGATGGCGGCAATGGCGCAGCTGGATTGTGGCCAGTGCGGCTATCTTTGCCAGACCTACTCGGAAGCCTTGGCGGAGGGTCGCGAGACCAGCGCGTCGTTGTGCGTGCCCGGCGGCAAGCCCACCATGCGCGCGCTGAAGGCGCTGCTCGCCGAGGCGCCGGTGGCAGCGGCGGCACCGGTGCAGGACACTGCCGCGGCGAGCGTGGCGCGGCAGCCGGTGCGGGTGATCGATGCCGTGCGTTTGACCGGTGCGCGCTCGCAGAAGGATGTGCGCCATGTGGTGATCGACCTCGCCGGGTCGGGATTGCGGTATCTGCCGGGCGATTCCTTTTCGATCGCTGCTCCCAACGACCCCGCTTTGGTTGCCGCCTGCATCGCGGCACTTGGCGCGCGGGGCGATGAGATGGTGCCCTGCCCCGATGGGCGGAGCCGCACGCTGGAAGAGGCGTTCAGCGCGCATCTGGCGATCGCGCGG
The DNA here is from genome assembly GCA_903904805.1 of uncultured Rhodospirillales bacterium. Taxonomy (GTDB): domain Bacteria; phylum Pseudomonadota; class Alphaproteobacteria; order Acetobacterales; family Acetobacteraceae; genus CAIVDX01. The sequence continues at coordinate 2,361 of CAIVDX010000344.1, read as the reverse complement.
CCGCTGGACCGCACCACCGATCTGCTGGCGATGGTCGCACAGAGCCCGCAGCATGCGGCGGCGCTGCGGGCGTTGTCGGACGGTGCCGATGGCGCGGAACCGGCGGATGCCGATCTGCTTGATCTGCTCGAGGCCTTTCCCTCGGCGCGCCCGCCGCTGGCCGATCTCGCGCGCAGCCTGCCGGCATTGCCGCCGAGGCTTTATTCGATTGCCTCCGCACCGGATGCCGTGGCGGACCAGGTGGCCTTGTGCGTGTCTGTCGTGCGCGATCAGCGGCGCGGGCGCGAGCGCCGCGGCGTGGCGAGCAATTTCCTCGCCGAGCGCGCGACGCAGTATGGGCCGATCAGTGCCTGCGTGCAGACCAGCCATTTTCGGCTGCCCGACGATCCCGCCACGCCGATCATCATGGTTGGACCAGGCACCGGCATCGCGCCGTTTCGGGCGTTTTTACAACATCGTGCGGTGCGCGGTGAGCGTGGGCGCAGCTGGCTGTTTTTTGGCGACCGCACCAAGGCGGATGATTTTCTCTACAGTGCGGAACTCGAGGGTTGGCTGGCGGACGGCACGCTCTCCCGGCTTGATCTTGCCTTCTCGCGCGATCAGGCGGCGAAGATCTATGTGCAGGACAGGATGATCGAGCAGGCGGCCGATCTGTGGCGCTGGCTGCAGGAGGGCGCGTGCTTTTATGTCTGCGGCGATGCCTCGCGCATGGCGCGCGATGTGGACACCGCGCTGCGCCGGATCGCGATCAGTGAAGGACGGTTGAGCGAGGACCAGGCGAAGGACTGGATCGTTGCGCTTGCGCGGCAGGGCCGTTATCGCCGCGATGTCTACTAGAACCACCTGCCCCTATTGCGGTGTCGGCTGCGGCGTGCTGGCAACAGCGGATGCGCCGGTTGCCGGCGACCCCAGCCATCCGGCGAATTTCGGCCGGCTGTGCAGCAAGGGAACGGCGCTGGGGGAAACGCTCGGACTGGATGGCCGCCTGCTGTATCCGCGCATGGATGGCGCCCAGGTGGGGTGGGAGGCAGCGCTTGATCGTGTCGCTGCCAGATTCAGCGAGACCATCGCGCGGCATGGCCCTGATTCCGTCGCGCTTTATGTGTCGGGCCAGCTGCTGACGGAAGATTATTATGCGGCCAACAAATTCACCAAGGGGTTCCTGGGCACCGGCAACATCGATTCGAATTCGCGGCTGTGCATGGCCAGCGCGGTGGCCGGCCATCGGCGCGCGTTCGGCGAGGATCTGGTGCCCGGCATCTATGAGGACCTCGAACTCGCCGACCTGCTGATCCTGGTGGGGTCGAACACCGCATGGTGCCATCCGGTGCTGTATCAGCGGATTCAGGCGGCACGGGCGGCCGATCCTGCGAAGCGGCTGGTGGTGATCGATCCGCGGCGCACCGCGACCTGCCAGGATGCGGATCTGCATCTGGCGTTGCGGCCGGGCAGCGATGTTGCCTTGTTCTGCGGCCTGCTCTGCCATCTTGCCGACCACGGCGGGCTGACGGTCGATCCGGGCGAGGCCCTGGCGCGGGCGCGGGCTGCGGTGCCGAGCGTTGCGGCGACGGCGGCTGCCTGCGATCTGGCCGAGGCGGATGTGGCGCGATTCTTCGCCTGGTTCGCGCAGACGCCGCGCGCTGTCAGCATGTTCAGCCAGGGGGTGAATCAGTCGAGCGCGGGCACCGACAAGGTGAATGCGATTGTGAATGTGCATCTGGCCAGCGGCAGGATCGGCACGCCGGGTGCCACGGCCTTCAGCGTGACCGGCCAGCCGAACGCGATGGGCGGGCGCGAGGTGGGGGCGTTGGCGAATCTGCTGGCGGCGCATCTGGAGTTCGATCGGCCTGGCGATCATGCGGTGCTGGCGGAGTTCTGGCGGGCGCCGGGCCTGGCGCGGACGGCCGGACGCAAGGCGGTGGATCTGTTCGATGCGGTCGGGCGCGGAGACATTCGCGCGCTGTGGGTGATGGCGACCAATCCGGCGGTGTCGCTGCCTGAGGGCGAGCGGGTACGGGCGGCGTTGCGCGGCTGCGAGTTTGTTGTGGTATCGGATTGCTCCGCACTGTCAGATACGTTGGACTACGCGCACGTGGCGTTGCCGGCGCTGGGGTGGGGCGAGAAGGACGGCACCGTCACCAACAGCGAGCGGGTGATCAGCCGGCAGCGGGGCTTCATGCCGATGCCCGGCGAGGCGCGGCCGGACTGGTGGGCCATCGCGCAGGTGGCGGCGCGGATGGGCTGGGGTGAGCAGTTCGCCTGGAGCGGGCCGGCGGATATTTTCCGTGAGCACGCAGCGCTCTCCGGATTTCGCAATGATGGTGCGCGCAAGTTCGATATTTCCGCGCTCGCGACGCTGAG